>CAYOHQ010000082.1:0-10952 GCA_964403805.1 uncultured Thioalkalispiraceae bacterium
TATTCTGTGGATAAGCAATATTTCACTATAATAATCATGATGTTACAGTACTTCAAAGGTTCCGCATAAATGCTATTTTGCTGCTGTATTAGGTGTGTATTAATTGTGGATAACTTGGCTGTTGCTAGACAATCCAGATACATCCACACTTTATCCACAAACTTATTAGTCTTTTATACCGAACTTATCCTTAAACAAAAAGTACAATTTAAGTGCTTAAAGTACGAATTAAATTGGATTGATCTTCTTTAATTCGCACATCGGTTTCGACCAGTTCAGCAATTTTACGACAGCCGTGTAAAATTGTGGTGTGATCACGACCACCAAAAGCATCGCCAATTTCTGGCAAACTGTGATTCGTTAATTCTTTGCATAACGACATCGCCATTTGTCGAGGTCGTGCAATTGATCGATTGCGTCTTTTAGACAATAAATCCGCAACTCGAATTTTATAATATTCGGCTACCGTTTTTTGAATATTTTCAATAGTAACTAATTTATCTTGTAACGCCAATAAATCGCGTAACGCATCTTTGGCCAATTCAAGTGTTATTGCTTGTCCGGTAAATTGTGCATTGGCACTAACGCGGCGCAATGCACCTTCGAGTTCCCGAATATTGGATCGAATGCATTTGGCGATTAAAAAAGCCACTTCATTAGGTAAAACAATTTTTGCCTGTTCGGCTTTGCTCATTAAAATAGCAACGCGCGTTTCTAGCTCGGGTGATTCAATCGCAACTGTGAGTCCCCAACCAAAGCGGGATTTTAATCGTTCTTCTAAACCATCCACTTCTTTCGGGTAACGATCCGAAGTCAGGATGACCTGCTTTTGTCCTTCTAATAAAGCGTTAAAAGTGTGAAAAAATTCTTCCTGAGATCGTTCTTTGTTTGCAAAAAACTGGATGTCATCAATTAATAAAGCATCAACCGATCGGTAGTAGCGTTTAAATTCATTAATGGTATTGTGTTGTAATGCTTTTACCATGTCTTGCACAAAACGTTCAGAGTGCAAATACACAACATTGGCATTCGGATTTTTTTGTAAAATCATATTACCAACCGCATGCATCAAATGCGTTTTACCCAAACCAACACCACCGTAAATGAACAACGGGTTATAGGCATCGCCTGGATTTTCACCAACTTGAATGGATGCTGCTTTACCGAGTTGGTTTGATTTTCCTTCAACAAAAGTGTCGAACACAAATTTTGGATTTAGGTTGCCATTATTTTTAATCATACTGGCTTTGGTTTTGCTCGCCGAGTTTCGAACCGGCTTTAGATTTTGACTCTTGGTTAGTTTATCTAAATTTGCCTGGTTATCGACGCTACCAATTTGAATAGTAACATCATCGATAATGTCGCCATCGTGGTCGAGTAGCGATACTATTTCGCTAATTCGGTTAATAAAACGGTCGTTTATCCAGTCCATCACAAACTGGTTGGGTGCCAATAAGCACAGTTTTTGATTATTTTGAACTGCATGAAGCGGACGGATCCAGGTATTGAATTGTTGCGGGGTCAATTCACCCTCTAAACGATCGAGACACTTATCCCAAACGTTATTCATTACACGCTTCTCCTAACTGATTGATAATAATTAGTATTATGCTTATTCTTATTGGTTTTATGCTGGGATTGTAGCCGAGCAGAGCTCAATGTTACTCTGGCTGGAGGCAGTTATCCACAAGCAAATGCGACATTTTGAAGTATTTTTTAAAATCATTTATAACCATCATTTTAATATTACAAATAATCGTTACTAAAGCCGGATTTGTGTAAAATAGTTTGATTGATCAATTGACACAAAGCCCTGATCTACAGTATCTTTCCCGGCTCTTTAGAGCAATATGCTAGGTTAGTCAGAGCCTGTAAAATCAGGTAAAATTGAGCTAATTTTAGTTAATAAATTATCCTATTTAAGTGGTTTAATAATATGAAAAGAACATTTCAACCCAGCACACTAAAACGTAAACGGTCTCATGGTTTTCGCGCTCGCATGAAAACAATTGGTGGTCGTAAAGTCATTAAGGCACGTCGTGCTCGTGGACGTAAACGTCTTAGCGCATAGACTATTACTGGTTGTGCCAAAATTTAAGTATTTAACGATTCGTGAACAACACTCTCGAAACCGGTAATGCTGTATCCCAAGGGTTTCTCGGTTTAGGGAATTCTTCTAAAGCAGGGAGACTTCAAAATTGCCAAATGCAATTTTGAATTAAAACACAATTAACACGCCATCCGAGCGATTTACCCGTTCTAGTCGACTCACCACCGCAGCCGAATATGCCTACGTCTTTGCTCGGGCATGCAAACAGAGTAACAAACATTTTACATTGTTGTGCAGACAAAATGATCAGGATGTTGCACGACTCGGTTTAGCTATTGCTAAAAAACAACTGCGTTTAGCAGTGTCACGCAATCGTATTAAAAGACTCATTCGTGACAGTTTTCGTTTTAATCAGGAATTATTAGCCGGCCTGGATATTGTAGTGTTAACACGAACATCGGTATTAAAATGCAGTAATAACGAAATATTATTGCAACTAGAGACGCTTTGGCAACAACTGGAATCACGATGCAAAAAATCTTGCTAAGTCTGATTAAGTTTTATAAATATTTTATTTCACCAGTGTTGGGATCGAATTGCCGTTATGAGCCCAGTTGCTCAGAATATACCCATCAAGCCATTTCAAGTTACGGTGTTTTCAAAGGCAGCTGGATTGGAATAAAACGAATTTTACGCTGTCATCCATGGCATGAAGGCGGGTATGATCCAATACCCGAAGTACACCGGGTCACAGGCTGTAGACACAATCACAACTCTATAACGGACACAACAAAGAAGTAATCGCTCACTATGGAACAACAACGAATCTTATTATTAGCCAGTTTATTTTTTATATCGTATTTATTATGGGTGGCCTGGCAGGATCAATTTCATCCAAAAACACCCCCTGTGGCAAGCACACCGATTTCAATTATTGAAGATGCAACACGGTCGCCAGTAAGCGAGAATAATCAATTACCAGCGGGCAGTGCAAGTGCCGAACCAGCTGCAACACCGAGATTACCTGGCGCTGTTGAAAAAACAGTAACAGCAAAATCCGGTCCGGTTTTACAATCGGGTAATCAGGTTAATGTAAAAACCGATACCTTTGAAATTGAAATTGATCTACTCGAGGGTGATATTCGTCGAGTCGATTTAGTGAAGTATCCTATTGAGTTAGATAAACCGGATCAACCCATTCGGTTACTCAGTGACAGTGGCGATTTATTATTCGTCGCACAGTCTGGATTTATAACTTTGCCGGGTAGTAAAACAACGGCTTTACAAGTGGTACCAACAGCAAAATCACCTTACACCTCAGCAAGTGCCAATTACGATTTGGGATCCAAGGATAAATTGATCGTTGATCTTAATTGGACAAGTCCTAAAGGCATTCAAATTATTAAACGTTTTGAATTCGCACGTGATAGCTATTTAATCAAAGTACATCATATTGTTAAAAATACATCTCAATATGAATGGCAAGGTGTTTTACGTCATCGACTGCTGCGTAACGAGCCAACTAGTGGTCCTTCGATGTTAGGGGGTGGCACTTATTCTTACACAGGTGGTGTTATTTATAGCGAAGCGGAACATTATGAAAAAATCAAATTTGGTGATATGGCCGATGAGGATCTGTCACGTGATGTCACTGGTGGTTGGATAGCCATGATTCAACATTACTTTTTAGGTGCATGGATACCTGATAGTAAGCAACCACAACATTATTTTTCTACCGATATAGGTCAAGGTCGATATTACCTGGGCATGAATTCGGGTTGGGTAAAGGTCGCTAAAAATTCAGAAAAACAAATTGATTCACAATTATACCTTGGTCCAAAAATTCAATCGGTGTTGGAAGAAGTATCACCGGGACTGGAATTAACAGTCGATTATACTTTTCTAACGGTAATTGCCAAGCCACTACATATCGCACTCGATTTTATCCATTCCTGGGTTGGCAACTGGGGTTGGGCAATTATTTTCTTAACGATATTAATTAAAGCCGTCTTTTATAAATTATCAGAAACACAATATAAATCCATGGCCAACATGAAACGGGTGCAGCCGCGTATGGCCGCATTAAAAGAACGTTTTGGTGATGATCGTCAAGCTTATCAAAAAGCCATGATGGAGTTGTATAAAAAAGAAAAATTCAATCCGATGGGCGGTTGCTTGCCAATGCTGGTTCAAATACCGGTATTTATCGCTTTATATTGGGTGTTGCTTGAAAGTGTCGAAATGCGTCAGGCACCGTTCATGTTATGGATTCAGGATTTATCAACCAAAGATCCTTATTATGTATTGCCGGTTATTATGGGTTTAACCATGTTCTTACAACAAAAATTAAATCCAACCATGGTCGATCCAATTCAGGCAAAAGTAATGATGATGTTGCCCTTTATTTTTACGGTCTTTTTTGCATTCTTCCCATCCGGTCTGGTGTTGTATTGGGTAGTGAATAATTCATTATCGATTTTACAACAACAATACATAACCAAAATTGTTCTTGAAAAAGGCAGTTATGGTAAATCGGATAAATCCAAAAAGAAAAAATGATCCAGAATGATAATGATACCATCGTGGCATTGGCGACACCGCCAGGTCGGGGTGGTGTCGGCATCATTCGAATATCGGGTTCAGATGTTCTCGACTACCTGCCTAAATTAGTAAATTTAATACCAAAACCACGTGAAGCACTATTGTGTTCTTTTATCGATGCGGCACAACAAATAATTGATAGCGGTTTAGCCTTGTATTTTCCGGCACCACAGTCGTTCACGGGTGAGCACGTTTTAGAATTACAAGCACACGGTGGTCCGGTGGTACTTGATATGCTATTGCAACGCGTCATTGAATTGGGTGCCCGGCATGCCACTGCCGGTGAATTTTCACAACGGGCATTTTTAAATGATAAACTGGATTTGGCGCAAGCCGAAGCAATAGCCGATTTAATTGATGCCGGATCACGCCAGGCAGTGCAAGCCGCACAGCGATCATTGCAAGGTGAATTTTCAAAAGCCATTCATACTTTGGTGCAATCATTAATTCAGCTACGCATGTATGTAGAATCGGCAATTGATTTTCCGGAAGAAGAAATTGATTTTTTATCCGATGGCAAGGTATTGGATAAATCAAATAATATAGAATTGGAGTGTCAGACCATTTTGCAAAATGCGCACCGTGGCTGCTTATTGCAAGAAGGCATGCAGGTGGTGCTAGCTGGTTGCCCCAATGCCGGAAAATCGAGTTTGTTGAATGCACTCGCGGGGCGCGATAGCGCAATAGTCACTGAAATCGCTGGCACTACGCGTGATGTGTTGCGAGAATCGATTCAACTCGATGGTATGCCACTGCACTTAATCGACACTGCCGGTTTACGCGATAGTGAGGATATTGTGGAACAAGAAGGTATCCGTCGTGCCTGGAGTGAAATAAAACAAGCTGATCAGGTTCTGATGTTAGTGGATGCTAACACGGGAATTACACAACAAGATCAGTATCTTATAGAAAAACTACCACGAGATATTCCGCTATGTCTGGTCTACAACAAAATCGACATTGCCGGCCAAAAATCAAAACTCGATTCAGGGAATAGTGTTGAATTTTCGGGTACTATAAAAGCAAGCCAGATTTATCTTTCAGCTAAAACCGGCGATGGCGTCGGCTTATTGGAAAACTATTTGAAAGAACAGATGGGCTTCAATCAAGTTGAAAGCAGTCAATATTCTGCTCGTCGAAGACACATTAATGCATTACAAAGTGCATTAAACTTTATTCAGCAAGGAAAGGCACAATTACTTGAATCGAACGCTGGAGAATTGCTCGCCGAAGACTTACGATTAGCACAAAATGCGTTATCACAAATTACTGGAGAATTTAGCAGTGACGATTTACTTGGCGAAATATTTTCAAGTTTTTGTATTGGAAAGTAAAACTCAGATGAAACACGTAAGTGAATACTCACTTAAGGTTTCAGCACAATTTTTTTTGTTATTATTATGCCTGATTAGTGTCAATAGTAGTTTTGCTGAAGAACAAGGCACAAATTCAATTAATCCCTCTGGCACAGAAAAATCTGAACCAAAGATTAAATACAGCAAAATTACCAAATCAGAGAAAGATGTTGATAATGCTGCTAATACAGAACTGTCCTCCTATAATGAAATTGGTGAAATTTCAGAAAAATTCGTTCAGGCTTTGCAAAATAAAAGTTCAGAGCAATTTTATGATAATTTAAATGTTGAATTAATCGTTCAGGAGTCACTCACTGGCGCAATTCAGAAGCTCGATAATTTAAGTATTGAGCGAGATAACATCATCCGCGGTATTGTTGCGATCCCCGATATTTTAATCAGTAAAATAGGTCAACGTGGGCACATAAAATATTTACGTTTGGTAAAAAGAAAAAAAACGTATCGAGGTCTTGTTCAGGTTAAATTTAACAATGGTGAATTAAGTTATTTTGAGTTACAGGTTCAAAAAGATAAAAATGGTGATCCTAAAATTATTGATTATTATGATTTAATGTTAGGTCGAAGTTACACCACTATTGTCAGTCAAATGTTAATTAAACCGGAAGAGAAAATACACGATACCAGTAAAATTTTAATTTATTCAACAGAACCAAGTAATTTTCAAGATCGTTATGCTTACACCATACGTCATTATCAACATGGTGAATATCAAAAAGCACTAGATTCACTGCAAAAACTGCCCGTTAAATTTAGAAATACCCGAGACATGTTATTGTTACAGGTTCAAATAGCAAAAGCGACGAGTCGCAATGCCTATCGTGAAGCGCTGGTTTTGCTAGAGAGTAAATTTTCAAAAGATCCGGACTTAGGCTTATTATTATCCGATCATTATTTTTTTACTAAACAATATGATCGTGCACTAAAATCAATCGACGAATTTAGTTTGTATATTGGTGGTGATGTTGCACTAGATACTTTACGAGTAAAAATACTACTCAGTCAAAATCATTTTGAACAAGCTATAACTATTGGTGTTGATGCCATAAAAGAAGATAATAGTTATGAAGACATTTACTGGTTAATGTTAAAAGCCTATTTGCATACATATCAATACCAACAAGTGAGTGATACTCTGGATATTTTATTAGATAAATTTAATGTGAAATTTGAAATAGAAAGCTTTTATAAAGATCCATTTTACCGTGAATATGGTTTTTCGAAACAATTTAAAAAGTGGAAAGCAAAACGCGAGTCTGAGGATAAATAATTTAATCGCCTTGGCGATAAGAAAGGATAGTCAAAATGTCAATTGTAGTAGCCGTTAAAAAAGACAATGAAACCGTAATTGTAGCAGATAGCCAGGTCAGTTTTGGGTCTATGAGTTTCCCGGGTTCTAATTTAAAAGTAGAAAAAATTCGTAAAATTGGTGAATCCTATTTTGCCTCAACAGGTTGGGGTTTATACGATGATATTATTGATAATTATTTAATCGATAAACCGGATATCGCACTATTAGATCGAAAATCCATTTTTGAATTTTTTCTGGGTTTGTGGAAAGCATTACACGATAAATACAATTTCGTGAATGATCAGTCCGATAGCGACCATGATTCGCCTTTTGGTGATTTAGATGCAACATTTTTGGTAGTGAATAAAGAAGGTATTTTCATGATTGATTCCGATTTAAGCATTACCCAATTTGAACAATATTATGCCATCGGTTCGGGTAGCGATTACAGCTTGGGTGTTATAAATACGCTTTATGATGAAAAACTGGATGCAACTGAAATAGCAAAAAGAGCCGTTTCAACAGCGATTGCGTTTGATACCAAATGTGGTGGTGATATTATGGTTTGTGAAGTTTAATGAGTTTATAACCGCAATTCACCTTACCTTCGCGGTAAAATTACTATGAAATTATTATATCCACTACTATTCAGTGTTATTTTTTTAGTTTTACCCGGCTGTTCATCTATCGGTTATTATTTTGATGCCGTTAATGGTCATTTAAATATTTTGGCTGAGCAGGAATCAATAAAAGATATTTTACAAAACCCCGATACTCCTGAAGAACTTAAATTAAAATTAATACTGGCTAGTGATGCCCGAGACTTCGCCAGTAAGGTGATGTTATTGCCAGATAATGACAGTTATCGTTATTATGCTGATATAAAGCGCCCGTATGTGGTGTGGAATGTGATTGCAACAGAGAAATATTCTATCAAAGCACATCAGTGGTGTTTTATGGTTATTGGTTGTGTCAGTTACCGGGGCTATTTTAATCTTGAAGATGCAAAATCTTTTGCAAAAACATTAGCAGTGCAGGGCTACGATGTTAATGTTACCGGTGCACAAGCGTATTCAACTTTGGGTTGGTTTGATGATCCGTTACTGAATACCATGATTCAACATAGTGAAGCACGAATAGTGGGTTTAATTATCCATGAATTAGCACATCAGAAAATTTATATTAATAATGATTCATCATTCAATGAGGCATTTGCAACCAGTGTGGAGTTAGAGGGTATTAAACGCTGGTTTACTCAAACTAAAAAATCTACAATAAACAAACAAAAAATATTATATAAAGCGTATTTAACATCAAGAAAACGTGAAGTTGATTTCAAGCAGTTGTTAAAATCAACGCAACTCAAATTGGAGCATTTATTTGCTTCAATTGAGTTCAAAAATTCAGAACACCGGGAAAATTTAAAAAAACAAATTTTTATTCAACTACAAAATGATTATCAAAAGTTAAAACACTCATGGGATAATTATTCTGGATATGACAGCTGGATGAGCAAGGATTTAAATAATGCGCATTTAGCGTTAGTTGCCACTTACTATGACAAGGTTCCTGCTTTTCAAGCGGTATTGAAAAGTAGCAATTATAATATTAAAGAGTTTTATCAAACGGTAAAAGTCATTAGTGAAATGTCTGAAGTAAATCGAAATAATCGATTAGCAGAATACCAATAAAATACATTGTGGTTAAATAATCAGCTAAATAAAGGCTATTAATTTATGCAAAATACTGCTATAAATTGATCATAATAAGTTATTTTCTATATTTAACATTAAATACGGGTAAAAAATCAATAACTCTTCTATTTATTGGCTTGCGATTTCTTATATACTCAAATCGTTAAGTATATCTAGACACATAACAGTCTATAGTTAGTTTAATCAACAGTTTATACGGATATTTTTTTAAGCACATGGGTGTGACTGCTTCCGAAATCAGTTCTCAAACCAAAGAGAAAGCCAAGATTCTAGTGGCCGATGATAATCGTGTCATTCGTACAGCGATTCGAAAAATATTGTCTGAAAAATATGACGTTATTGATGCGGTTGATGGCGAAGATGCCTGGTCAATATTGACTGCAAATCGTGATATTGATGTTGTCTTTTCTGATTTACAGATGCCAGAACTTGATGGTTGTGGATTGTTGAAGCGTATGCGGGAATCCAAAGATATACGATTTCACAATATGCCATTTATTATCATCACCAGTTTTGACGATAATGAGGATCTCAAGCAAAAAGTCTATGCCTACGGTGCTGATGATTTCATAAGTAAACCATTTGAATCAGTTCAGTTATTAGCTCGAACAAAAACTTTTGTACGGTTAAATAATGCTGCGAAACAAGCCCAAAAATCCGTGCAGGAATGTAAAAAACAATCGACGGATATCGAAACCGGGCTCGGAACACAATCGTACTTTGAGCGTTCAGTAACAGAATCTATTGCTTATACTTTTCGACATGGTGGCCATTGTGTCATGATGTTAATTGAAATTGATAATTTCAATTCTATTTTTATTAAAAATGGAAAAGATGTTGCGGTTAATCTTGTAACCAAGATTGGAAAACTATTTTGTGAATTTGTTAGAACTGAAGACAAGGCATCGCGAATTAGCTTATCAAAATATGCTGCATTTTTATCGTGCGATACCACGGATAGAGCCGTTAAGTTAGCGGAGCGTTTGCACATTGAAATTGCAAATTTAAATTTTGTTGATACTAAAAACGAGAAAATTGAAATCGTACCCAGTATCGGCATCTATATGCCCAAGATATCGAAATTCTCAACGTTTGATGAGATTCAGCGTAAAACAGAATATTGTCTTAAGTCCGCACGTTCTTCTACAAATATTAAAATTGTATCAAATTCTGAAATACCAAATACCAATGCGCCTATACAATTGTCTGTTATGGATGCAATGAAAATGATTCAAGAAGGTAATATTAAAATAGATAGCCAATCAAAAGAAGATCTGTTTGACCAATTGGAACCACTCTTAAAACACATTATTACTGACAACAAAGTATTGGAAAAATTTGTTGATGAATTAATGAGCTGTTTAAACAATTAAGTTAAATTAGTAGTAACTAATAAAATTTATCGATTGCAGTGTTAAAGATCTCTATAGAATATCGCTTCAATTTTAGAGTGATATTTTTTATAATACCGTCACAATATTAATGATTACTCTTAATGGTTATGACAAATAAAAAACAGAAGATTATATTAATTCTATCACTGTTAAGCTTATCGAAATTCGCTTATGCTGGTATTGTTATCACATCAAAACAAGCAGATTTTTCAGAAACATCAATTTATCAAAAAGGGATAGCAATATATTTAAAAAATGGTAAAACCAGATCAATCGTTGATACCAATACGAATAACTGCATTGCTATAGATCATCAAGTAAAACGTTACTTGTTTCTAAAATGTTCAGAATTCAGAGCGCTTGTGGTGAAGAGAGATTTAATTAAACAACAAAAAATAAATAGTAAAACATCATTGGCAGTTCAAGAAATGATGTCAGAAAATCAGCCACCAAAAACACCGATTGAAGTTAAGCGTTCAGGTCGTGGTTCATATCAGGGGTTTCATGTTGAGAAATATCAATTTATAG
>CAYOHQ010000083.1:0-10934 GCA_964403805.1 uncultured Thioalkalispiraceae bacterium
ACATACAAGAGCAAAAATTTAGTTCAGATGTAGCACTGAATTATATGAATCAGGTAATAGAAAAAGGAACATGGAATAGAGCTGATTCTCTTCGTTTTAATGAATTAACATCATCTCTATCAAAAGAACAAAGGCTGGACTTACTGTCGCAACAATCAATTGCAATTAATAAAGGTTATCTAATTACAGATAATTAAAATTAGTTGCTTGAGTTTCCATTACAATTAAACAATCTACTATCCGCTTTTTCACTTGGATCTTATCAGGTGCATGATCTAAAATTCTAAAATACCAATGGTCAAACGACTCATGAACCGCTTATAATCTAACTAATTGAAATTAATAAGAATTTAATGGGCTTACCAAGCTCAACAGTAAATATTTCAAAATTTGATTTAATAAGTCGATATACTAGTAAAGATAATATCTATTTTCACAGAACATAAATAAGAACCGTATACAATGATATCTGCAACTGAAGCATTAAAAAGATTACAAGATGGAAACAAACGATTTATATCTGGAGAGCGAAGTATTGATTCTGCTGTAAATCAAATTCAACGATCCAATTACGTTAAAGATCAGGCACCTTTTGCAATAATACTGGGTTGTTCTGATTCTCGAGTACCGGCTGAGATTGTGTTTGATCAAGGCCTAGGTGATTTATTTGTTATTCGCGTTGCTGGTAATATAGTTGCGCCCTCTCAAATTGGCAGCGTTGAGTTTGCTGCAGAAAAATTTGGAACGCCTTTGGTTGTTGTTCTCGGCCATTCGAATTGCGGTGCTGTTATTGCAACAATTGATGAATTAGAACACCCGACAGACAACAAATCTTCTAATGTATTAGCGATAGTCAACCGTATAAAATCCACAATTGAACCTTTATTTAATGCAGGCCTTTGCGAAGATCCCGAGAGCTTATTAAATACTGCGATTCGAGCAAATATTCAATCTGCAACTAATCATCTAAGACACGGATCAGCTATGCTTGAACAGTTAATACTAAAAGATGAACTGGTCATTGTTGGTGCAGAATATTCTCTTGAAACCAGTGAAGTCGATTTTTTTGATATAACGTAGTTTAGTGTTACAAAATACTACTTATAAGCATACTATATTTGTTAAAATCGGGCTAATTTAAGCAAATAGTAGGTTATAAAATGGAACTTAAATCTATACGCATCGTTAAATTGACAGCATTTGTATCTTTATGTTTGTTTAGTTTTAATGCGCAGGCGGTAAGGTGGACCGGGGAAGCAGGATTGCATTTCGGCGGTGATACATTGGCTAATACAATTGACACTAATGGTAATTCTTATTCTATTAAAGCAGGTGATTTATTAACCTTGGGAATTGGACCCCATTTTGATCTCACTGAAGAGACTCACATTCGCACCCTGATTGGCTGGAAATCAGATTCAGTCAATGTGATTGATGAAGCATCCACTACGTCGTCATCGAGTGATGTTAGCTTTTCACGTTATCCACTTGATGTTATGTATTTTTATCAAATCCGAAACTGGAATTTTGGGGCTGGTTTAACTTATCACATGCATCCTAAATTATCCGGTGCTGGTATCGCCGATGTTCATTATAAAGATTCTCTCGGTTATGCTGTCGAAGTTGATTTTCGGCTTGGTGAATTTTTCTATCTTGGTGGGAAATATACCGTTATTGACTATGATCAGGAAAATAGTAATAAAACAGTCGATGGTAATAGCATCGGTGTTGTTATTGGATTTATTTTTGGTGACAAGAAGTAACTAAAAAGTCATTAAGCAACTGTTATTATTATTTTACATAATTACAATTCAAATTTAGATTGAGTCTATTTCTAATATAGTTGATCGAATAGACAGTTTTAATGATTAACTGTATTATAATCTTAATAAGGAAACACAAAAACGGCTCGTTTTTGTACAGACAGGGATTTGTTCAGTTTACTCCAGACTAACAGAAATTCCCTGATTACAAACTTACAATTAAATTATTAGAAACCTTCTATGTAGTTTTTGCAATGATGCTTTTCACATAGGCGTCGAAAACCTGACTAATTTAGTCGGTGATAGTAAATTAATTTAGGATGAATAATTATGGCACAGTTAAAAAATTCACTAATTGCACCCTTAACTGGATTAAGTTTACTGATATTTACGAGTAACTCAATCGCAAGTGACGGTATCACGGGTTATTCCGGAATTAATAGTGGGCCTGTTTGTAATTCATGTCATGGTAAAAATAAACCGGGTATTGCACCGGATGTATTTATTGATGGGCCGATAGTAGTTAAGCCTGAAACTAAATATGCTTACAAACTTACAATGACGGGCGGGCAAAAAAAATTGGGTGCGCTTAATATTAGCGTAGATTCTGGTACATTATTTAGAGATGGAACCGGAACAACAGTGGATGTTGCAACTGGAGAAATTAAAAGTAGCTCACCGAAAAACGTTATGCTTGATAATACAACTGTCACGTGGCTGTTTAATTGGGTATCGCCTGCTACATTAGGCACTTCAAATATTCATGCTTCGTTATTATCCGCGAATGGCGACACTTTAGTAGAGAGCGATAAATCAACAAAGTTAGCATTAGCAGTTGATGTGGTTGACCCTGCCGTAACGACAGTCCCTGCGATACAGCCTGCAAAAGTTAAAATTGTTGCGCCGTTTCGAGCTGAGTTTGGTACTAAAGTACAGTTTTTAGCAGTGAAAACATTAGACTCTCCGGTGGGAAGTTTTGTAAAAAGTTATTCGTGGCAGTTTGATGATGGAATTAAAAAGTCGTTACTAAAAGGTGAGCAAGTCGAGTTTTCTTATTCTAAGGTTGGTAATTACACCGTTTATCTCAGCACTACATCTAATAATGGCGATACAGGGACTGGACAGTCTATTACTACATTTTTTGATATTGAAATTATTGATCCTGCTAGTGGTGTTTCGTTAATTCCAAATGCAAAAATATCACCACCGGGGGTAGTTGTTGTTAATACTGAAGTTACCTTTAGTGCAGCTAATTCAACACCAACAACGATCAATCAATACTATTGGGATTTTGGCGGAAACAATCCTCCAGCCTCTATGCCTATCTCCGATATTAAACATACTTTCACAACGACTGGTGAGCATATTGTTACCTTGGCCGTTCAGGATAATGTGGATAATGGTAGTTTCACCGACATAGATGTAATGAAAGTAAATGTTGTTAATAAAGCGCCTGATGGTGGTGGCACAGTTGTAATAACGGGCTTGAGTTTGTTTCAAACTAATTGTGAGTCGTGTCATGGTATAGCTGGAGTAGGTGGGTCTGCAAAAATCATTCAGGGGGCAACCGTTGTATTAATTGATCGAACCCTGATTAATGGCGTTCACACTGCAATTGATGTTAATAGCACCGGTGCAAATAATTCTCAACTAATTGCTACCTATCTAGGCAGTGGTGCCGTTGTCAATGGTACGGATCCCGTAGCTGATGGTTTATCACTTTATGAAAATAAATGCATGCTATGTCATGGTGTTGCTGCAGATGGTGTAGCCGGTTTAGGTAAACCTATATTTAGTGCGGCACAAACGGTTATTGTAAATGCAATTAATAATCAAACTCAGGGCGCTACACCTCCGCCGATTTCGTTGATGAAAGGAATCACACTCCCATCTACAGAGGCTTCATTGGTTACACAATATTTAGCAACTACTATTCCTCCTCTTAGTGCAGCTACTGGGCAAACATTATTTGTCAGTAACTGCCAAATGTGTCATGGCACGGGTGAAGGTGGTCATGCAGTGGATGTTAGATTAGCAAGTGAAACGTTAATATCAAATGCTATTATAAATATTCCTTCAATGAATAACATTGCGACACTAAAAAGTTTACAAGTAACTGATAAGAAAAATTTAGTATTATATTTAGCGGGGCCAACATACATACCAAGGCCAACAACTGGACCAGCACTTTTTGAAATGTATTGTTCCTATTGTCATGGTGCTGATGGTTCGGGTGCTGTTATTGCAACAAAATCAATTAAAGACCAGAAATTCAGTGAAAAAAATATCAGAGACGCATATGGTGATAAAGGAATTAAGATTATGCGAAATAGTAAATTACCCAATCGAAATTTTACAACACTCGAGCGTGAAAATATGGCGATATTTTTAGATCCTCGCGTTGCAAATGGAGGTAACTAATCATGCTAAATCAAATACCAATAATTTTTGTTTTATTTATTAGTGCAATATTATTTTCTTGCGATGGTGGTCCTAAGTTAAATGGAACCAGGTCACCTGGAGATACATCGACAACTTTAACGGCAAGTATCGACGATGGTAAAATTTATTATCAAACAAATTGTGGTGGTTGTCATAGTGCCGGAAATGATGATCCTGTCGCAGTGTTTAGTGCATCAGACTTATCAGTAAGCACGCATATTTCAAATGACGTATCCAAGTATGGCGGCGCGACCAGTTTTTTAATGAAACGTTTTACTAAAATACCTGAACAGCGAGTGATTGATTTGAGGGCTTATTTAAACAGTATTAATCCTTGATTTTATAAAGCGATTCTTTCCAGTTTTTAGTGCTGTTCTGTTTACCTAAATTGACAGAACGCCCTACTTCATTCTCATACCAGCCTTGATGGTGTTGCAAAGGTTCAACTTCGTAACCCCAAACAATGCCATCAGCATCTTGTGCTAACCAGTTAACCCATTCGGGTATTTGCAGATTATCAGGATCCATTTTCCATTAGTTCGTCTAGCTCATCTTCCATGTGCATCATGGTTAATTCTGTAAAACTGCCGATCCATTTACCGTCTATTATAATTTGAGGCACGCTGCGTGCATTATCGGTTTTTTGACTCATTTCTTTATAAGCATCACGATCCAGATCGATTCGGGCTTCTTCATATGAAATGTGCCATTTTTTTAATAATGTTTTGGTTTTGTCACAAATTGGACATGTTCCTGTGCTATAAATTTTCACTCTTGCTTTTACAGTGGTCATATTAAAACTCGTTAATAAAAAATTAATATTATTATAATGTTTTCCTGCTTTTATGCGAGGACTATAAGCAGGATTTTGATAATATGTTAAAGTTAAGCAGTTTGTGATTAAAAAAAATTAAGTAAGTACTTACCATTATAAAAATAAAGAATATTTTATTTTATGTTCTTTCTCTAAGGGTATATCATAAACGAGTAGCATTTGACTGCAACAAACTGCGTGAGATACATGGAAGTCCTGACAAATATTATTTGGCACAAATACACCAACCCTTGGAGTATATGGGTTCGGTTTTTTATTCTGCCCATGCTGATAATTTCTATGTGGAGCCGAGTCTGGATTGGACAATGGTCGCTAATTTTAGTGTTGATCACCCTTGCCTGGATTTGGTTTAACCCTCGACTATCACCAAGCAAAAAAACAAAAAATCTTTGGGCTATCCAGGCTATTCTGGGTGAACGTCTTTGGTTAAATCGCCATAAAAATTATATCCCGCAACATCATTTTTTTGTAATAACTGCATTGCAAATAATTGTTATTGTCAGTTTTGTAACGTGTTTGGCTGGTATTATTATTTTAAGCCCGTGGATTACTTTTTTTGGCTTGTCGATGACTTATGTCGGCATGTGTTGGTTTCTTGATAGAATGGTTTGGTTGTATAACGATGATAAACTGCAAAAAGAAAAAACCAGAATTAAAAAATTACGAGAGAAACGAAAACGAAAATTATTACGACAACACAAAAGACGATTAGCAAAACTGAAATTGAGTGCCTAGTCGTTATCAATTAATTCAATTTTAATTTAACTATGATAAATTTCATTAGCAGTATGACATAATAAAAAAATAATTTTAAAAATATTATGGTAAATGAAATAAAAAACAAGACACTCAAGATTGTAAAATGGAAAGCGAAATCAAATGTAACTGATTCTGAAATTACGTATGCCGTTAATAATATGGTTCAGGATCTTAACCAGTTAAAAGGTTTTATTAGTCACACTTTGTATAAAACTGAATATGATGAGTGGGTCGATATTAATTACTGGGAATCAGTGGATGATGCAAATGATTCAAACGGTAAAATGTTAGAGAAAAAATCGTTTGTTAGTTTGATTGAGTTGATTGATGTAACGTCAGTCAACGTCGATATTATGGATGAAAAGCTGTAATCCGATAAAAACAGATATAAGCAAATTACACTAAATAGGCGTGTTTAAAGTTGCTATTCTACGTATAATCTCCACACCTATTTGATTAGATTTTATACGTAACAATTGAATGAAACGTTTTCTTGAATTTCTAAGGCTATTATCCATCGCGAGAGTACTAAGCCGCCACCGGCTAGATGAAGTGCTGTTAGCGAGTCACCTATTTCGTCCTTTGCGCTGGTTCCGGATTCTTGCTCCCTGGAGTTGGCTGCGGTCAGCAAACAGCAATAGAGGTGTAAGCATTCGGCTGTCATTGGAAGAACTAGGCCCTATTTTTGTTAAATTTGGTCAAATATTATCCACCCGTCGTGACTTATTACCGGATGATATCGCAACCGAACTCGCTAAACTACAAGATCAAGTTCCTGCCTTTGATAGTAATCTCGCTAAAATCATAATCGAGAAGGCTTATGATCGCCCTATCGCTGAAATATTTGCAGAATTTGAGATGGCACCATTAGCTAGCGCCTCAGTTGCACAGGTCCATTGCGCCACACTACACAGCGGTGAAGATGTCATTGTTAAAGTATTACGTCCCGATATTGCACCCGTTATTAAACGAGATATTCGGTTAATGTATTCGATTGCACGTAAAGTCGAACGCTACTGGTCTGAGGGAAAACGTTTACATCCGGTTGCGGTTGTTCAAGAATTTGAAAAAACCATATTAGATGAGCTGGACTTCATGCGCGAAGCAGCTAATGCCAGCCAGTTGCGCAGTAACTTTGAAAAATCGGATATATTATACGTTCCGGAAGTGTATTGGGAATATTCACGCAGCAATGTGTTAGTGATGGAACGAATTCATGGCATCCCGGTTAATGATTTAACGCAATTAAAAAAACACAATATCGACTTAAAACGTTTATCAGAACACGGTGTAGAAATATTTTTTACACAAGTGTTTCGCGACAGTTTTTTTCATGCTGATATGCATCCCGGTAATATTTTCGTGTCTGATGCGGGACAATACATGGCTGTTGATTTTGGTATTATGGGAACTTTAAGTTCTGAAGATCAACGTTATCTTGCTGAAAATTTTCTGGCTTTTTTTAAACGTGATTATCGGCGGGTAGCGGAATTGCATGTGCATTCAGGTTGGGTTAGTAAAGATACTCGCGTTGATGAATTCGAAGCGGCTATTCGCACGGTGTGTGAACCCATTTTTGATAAACCGCTAAAAGAGATTTCATTCGGTCAGTTACTTATCCGGTTATTTTTTGTGGCGCAGCGATTCAATATGGAAGTGCAACCGCAATTAGTGTTGTTACAAAAAACCTTGTTAAACATCGAAGGATTAGGCAGGCAGTTATATCCTGATCTGGATTTATGGAAGACGGCGAAACCCTTTTTAGAAAAATGGGTTGCAAGCCAATTTGGCCCTAAAGCATTAATAAAACACCTACGGACAAATGCGCCATTGTGGGTAGAACAACTTCCTAAAATGCCAACTCTATTTTTTGAAGCATTAGAGAAAATTAATAACGGTGACATTGAATATAAAATCAATGAGAAACAAATAGCAGAAATTAAAAACGAGATTAAAAAATCGAATCAGAAAACGGTAAGAGCTGTTTTTGGCAGTGGTTTTATTATATCGTCTGCATTGTTAATTAATATAACTAGCTCGACAATTTCATTTTTGCCACACTTCCCTTTACTCTCAGTAGTGTCTGCGGTAATTGGGTTCGGACTACTGTTATCCACTCGAAAAAATCAATAATATATTTATCCAGAATATAATTCTCGTGGGTAATTTAAAATATTGATTTTCGATTTGTTTAATTGCCGTAGCGCATCTTTTGCAATCCATTGCGCCGAGGGATGATCAATTTTTAAAATTTTATTGGCAACTGATACTGCCTGAGTATGTAAATCTGGGTTTCGTTTACCAACTTGCCTTAATGCCCAGTTAATGGCTTTACTAACGTATATGCGTTCATCTTCTGCTTCACGAATCATCACCGGAAAAAATTGTGTAAAAACTGTGTTGCTTGCTTTTTTATCATTAAAACCATAACAGGCCATTATTACAAAACCGGCACGTTTGGTGAATTCATGTTTTCGTTTAGTCCAGTCATAGGCTAATGGTAAGGCGTGTTTATTTTTTGCAAATAAACCCATACAAAAAGAATCGCAAATTTCCCAATTTTCAAAGCTTCGAACCCATTGATTCATTTTAGATTTACTCAAATCTTTTGGATCATGAATTTTACTGCATAATATTTTCGCTTCGTAGATACCGGTATTAAAGCATTGCTCTGCCAATTTTGAATCGATACCAATTTCGCTGGCGAGCAACTTTATATCTTTTTGGTAGACGCCTAAGGCATTGTTAGCCACGATACCAAAACGTTTTTCTTTATTTTGAATAACACCGCGATCACCGAGTTGTTTTAGTCGCTTAATTACAGTTTTTAAGTCCATTTGTAATAATTGGTAGAGTGTATTTTAAGTTAAAATCGATAATAACGATTATTGAATATCCAGCGCAATGCTGATCTTGCTACTGTGTGCACTATTGGTGAAATAATTGTGACCAAGGTTCGCAGTGAGGGTGAACTTGTTCACAATTTAACATTTAATACAGATGACATCGAATTAAGCGCTGGAATAGTAAGCAGTTTGTACATAATATAGCATTTTGTGGGATTATTTCCCTCAATATATTTATATAAAAATAGTTTACTTATAATTTTGGAGTATCGATATGAAAGAATATATGAAATTAGCAGCAATTATTGCTGTATTGGGTGTTGCTTTTACAGCCACGTCTGTTCAAGCGGCTAGCCATGATGGCGCTATAAAGGGTAAAGCCAATGCGCATGGTATGAATCCACATGCCAATCCACGAGCAGCAGCAGGTGCTAACAACAGTATGGCGGCAACAGATCGTGGTGCTAGAACAGCTTCACCAGTAATGGCTAAACCAGAGGTGCCTGGAGCTAGCGCCGGCGCTAATGCCCATGGCATTAACCCAAATGCGAATCCTCGTGCGGCATTAGGTCGAATGAATCAAAACGATCGAGCAGCAGCTGCACAAGCGCGTAACGAAGAACGCATGGCATTACGTGATGCAGAAAGAGCCGCCCGAGCAGCAGAACGCGAAGCAGCAAAGGCCGCACGTAAAGCAGAACAAGAAGCACGACGAGCAGCAAATTTGGCAGATCCAATAGCTGAAGATCCTGCTCTTGATCCTAATTTACCAATTTAGTTCTTGATAGAATTGAAAGCCCGGGATTGCCCCTTCTTCCGGGCTTATTTTTGTAAATCCAGATACGGTTTTGAAACCGAGCGACGGCTCAAAATAACCAAAGGTGAGAGTAAAGCTCGAACTGTGGTTCTTAAATATTCATGTTCTCTAATCTTATCGGCCAATGCCGGGCTATAGCGATAATACATTTTCACAAACCAGCGCCCTGCTGCATTAGTTAATAAATATTCATCTCGAAATGCACGTAAATAACGAACGTCGGGTTCCATGTTTGTGCCATACGCTGCTGTTGCGATGAAACAACCACCGCCACCACCGGATGCGGCTGCAATCGGTGCTGCATTGACAGTGGTTACAACGGCTGATGTATTATTAGTTGTGTTAGCATCAGTATTAGCGGCACTAACCGATACGGTATTAGTATTATCACCAGCAGTATTGAGTGTTGCCGTAATGTTCACAACTGACGATGTCGATGGTGCAAGTGTTGCCAAGTTACAGGTAACCACATTGCCTGCAGCTGCACAACTCCACCCGGTTCCTGAAAATGAAACGTAGTTTGCCGAGCTTGGTAATGTCGACGTTAATACAATAATTCCAGCGGTATTAGTTGCACTAGTGTTTGTTAATGTTATGGCATAAGTTTCATTACTTGCAAAATTAATTGGTGTAGCAGTATTTGTTTGTGAAACACTCAAGTCAACCGGATTTGCAACTACAATAGACGTTTCGGAACTGGAATTATTAGTGTACGCACTATCAGGATTGACACTATCTACAAATACCGTATTGGTATTTGTGCCGGCTGTATTTAGTGTAACTACAATACTAATATTCACGGTGCCACTTGATATCAGATCGCCAATATGACACGTCACTATATTATTAGACTGAAAGCAAGTGCCCGTGCCGGGCGTAGCCGAAACGAAAGTTGAACCAGCCGGAATCATGTTAGTGATTAATACTTCAGTGGCAGTACTAGCCGCGTTATTGGTGACAACTAAATTGTAAGTTTCGTTTGCACCGATGTTAATATTTGCGGCTGAATCGGTTTGTGTAATTTGTAAATCGATTGAAGTCGTATTTATTTTAGTGGCGCCCCAGCCAATATCCGTTAGTAGATAGGCTGCTAAACCAATATTATGATCGGCTGCGGTATAGGCTGGTTCCATCATCTCGTTTGGTGTCACTGTTGTATTAAAGTGTGACACTGAAGAACCCGTTTCGACAGGATTAGGAGCATACATGTGGACATGAGTACCCGTTTTACCAGCAGTCACCGTACCTGAATTTGCAATCACATCAGTGCCGAGCCAGTGGAGTAAAGTATCTGAAGTTGATGCAGTTACTCGTTGCGCATCACTCATGGATGGGAAATCTGCAGGAGTGGCGCCATGGTGTCCCAGGTTTAGCATAAATGTATCATTGAACCCTGAAAATATAGCGCCAGTTGATACCGTTACTAAACTGTAAAACCCCAAGCCATGAATTATTACATCCACCCCAACCAA
>CAYOHQ010000084.1:0-10925 GCA_964403805.1 uncultured Thioalkalispiraceae bacterium
AATCGATCAGTATTAATTTCCTGATTATCATAGAGCAATATATCCAAATCCAGAGTTCGGGCTCCCCACTTTTCCAGCCTAACACGGCCGTGAATATCTTCCAATTCTTGTAAATTATCTAATACATCAATAGCAGCAATACCACTTTGAATTTTTATTACAGCATTAATATAATCGGGTTGACCCTGTGGCCCCATTGGTGGTGTTTTATATAATGATGAACACTTTATAAAATTAAAAGACTTAATCGCTTTAATTTCATCAATGGCCGCGTGAATGTGCTGAACTGGATCATCTAAATTACTCCCCAGACCAATATAAATATTTTTCTTTTCCATAGAACATACCAATAGAATTAGACCATTACAGCAGCTTTCATTCTGTTGTATCTTTTACACTGGTCTTGATTCCCGCCTTACTTTTATTGGATTTACGCTTTTTGCGCCGCTTTTTCGGATTTTTATCCTTAACATCACTAATCATCTCTTTTTGTTTTGCTTCATTAGCAACTTGAAATTCTGTCCACCAATCGCCCAATTCTGAAAGTGTATTTTCACCACTGCTGATTCGAAGTAATAAGAAATCATAAGCTGCTCGAAAGCGCTGATTATCCAATGTTCGAAAAGCGCGTTTACCGCGTCGGTTTATTAGTCGCGCTTGCATCACCCAAATTTCTCGCATAGGTGTTTGAAAGCGTCTTGGAATTGAGACGGTATCAATTTGACGTTTAATAACAATATCACCGGCTAATTGTAATGCCTGTAGATCCGGCATACCCGATTCGATTAATCGTCGCGCTTCCATTTGAACGGCAGACCATAATATTGCTGCAAATAGAAATGCCGGTGTGACTGGTTTTTTACTTGCAATTCGTATATCTGTATTTTTTAATGCTTGTGTTATAAATGTATTTGTATAAATATGATTAGCAATTAGTTGTTCAGCTGCAACAGGGAAAAGATGGCAAAATAAATTATGCTTAACGATAAGTTCATAATTTTTTTCAGCATGACCTTCAAGAAATAACTTTAACATTTCATCAAACAATCTAGCAGCGGGCACACCTTGCAATCGGTGTCCCAGACTTCGAATTTGATTAATTATTTCATCGGGCAGGTTAAATTTTAATTTTGCGGCAAAACGTGTTGCACGCAGCATGCGAACAGGATCTTCAGTAAAGCGAGTTTCAGGATCACCAATTAAATTAAGTTCGCGGTTTTCTAAATCAACTATACCGTTTACTCGATCGACAACACTGAAATCTGCAATATTGTAATACAATGCATTTATAGTAAAGTCTCGACGCACTGCATCATCTTCCAGTGTGCCATAAACATTATCACGCAAAATCATGCCATCATCATGGGTTAAACCAATTGCTTCATCGGTAGACTTGGAGTGGTGAGTACGAAACGTCGCGACTTCGATAATTTCTCGACCAAAGTGTACGTGTGCTAATCTGAATCGACGGCCAATAAGTCGACAATTTCGAAACAATTTATTTACTTCATCCGGGTGTGCATCGGTTGCAACATCAAAATCTTTGGGTTTTAAACCTAATAACAAATCACGAACAGCACCACCGACAAGATAGGCTGAAAACCCGGCATTTTTTAAACGATACAATACTTTCAGCGCATTATCACTGATATTCTGTCGTGAGATTATGTGTTTGTCTCGGGGAATTATGACTGTTAAATCGCTGATATGATTACCTTATGTCTCAATATATACTATTATATTGTGGACACAATAACATATTCATGCATTGATTCTAAGAACTAAATATCTCTTCGTTCCCAGTCGTCATTTAACGTTTTTCGTCGATCTTGACCCGAACGGCGAGGTTCCCTGCTAGGCTCAAACCGAATTAATTCACGTCGGTCAACCTCTTTGCGGCGTGCTGCTATGCGTCGATCAGGACCAGAGTATTCTGGAGTTGATATCATCACTTTATCTTCCTCCTTTGTCATTATTAAAGCTTATGTCAAGAATCCATTCAGGTCAAAGAAGAATACAATAAAATGATTTATTTCAATAACTTACATCACTTATTGCGATATTGACTAAGTAAAATCAGATACTAAAGACTGCTTTATTTCTAATGAAATGGAATTAGACACTTCCAGGTTTTGATGATCTGAACCTATGGTAATATCAGCACCCTTTTTTGCTGCTTTTGTCATTTCACTTGAAAACTCAAACCGCATAAAATGCACCGCCGAGGTTTTTTCTGCAGTATCACGATCCATATCCTCATCGGCAATCGCAAATATTTTATCGAAACCGTCAATTTGAACCCATACGCTATCTTCAACACCGATCAGTTTTTCGAGCGCTATTCGACGTTCGGCAATATCTGCATACTCTATCATGAATGTTGCTTTCAAATTTTTGCCATCTGGCACTAATGGATTATATGCAGCTAACTCCTCTTCAATTGCGGCTTCTTCAAAAATTTTTTCAATTCGTAACATTTCCTGAATCTGATACTGAATTGTTAATTTATCTTCAAAATACAAAGTTGCATTATTACCTAATGCGACGCGACGATTAGTTTTATGAGCCATCACTTTCGTTCTAAAATTGTCACGTTCTTTTGAATAGGTTTCGAGCGTCATTAAATCTGTATGTGTTAAATTTGTCATAATTTATTCCATATATTCTTAAATCAGTTTATATACCATAAGCTTTGCGCAATAAACTTAATGGATGAATTGCACTGCTATTATCCTGCAATCCATTTTCAATTTGATGCCCTGCCATCGGACAATCACTTGTGTAGTAATCTGCATTTGCCTGCATAACACGATTGACTACTGGCTTAACAATTTTCATTGAAACTTCATGAAATTCTTTTTTAACAGCATAAGTGCCATCATGTCCGGAGCAACGTTCTATCGGTGTAACTTCTGTGTCCGGAATTAAATTTAATACGTCTCGTGTTTTTAATCCGATATTTTGTACCCTTTGATGACAGGCAACCTGATAGGCTATTTTACCGAGTGACTGATTAAAGTCAGTTTTAAACAATCCATCTTTATGACGTAAAAATAAATACTCAAATGGATCAAAAATTGCTTTTTTAATTTCCTGAACATCATTATCGTTAGGAAACATTAATGGTAATTCCTGTTTAAACATTAATACACACGAGGATACCGGCGCCACTATATCCCAGCCTTGCTTAATCAATGCCAGTAATTGTGGCACATTATTGTCTTTTGCTTTTTTAACGGCACCTAAATCACCCAATTCCAACTTTGGCATACCACAGCATTTTTCCTGCGCTATTGTTGTAACTTCAATGCCATTATGATTATAAATCGCAATTAAGTCTTCACCCAACTGTGGTTCATTATAATTTGCATAACAGGTAGTAAATAAAACAACTTTGCCCTTTGTTTTAGAACCGGAAATATTTTGAATTGCTGTCGTTTCAGAAGCCTTAATGCGTTTACGCAATGTAGTGGTTTGATAATGGGGTACCACAGCATTATGGTGCACACCCAATACCGGCTCCATTATTTTTCGAGTATTTTTATTTTGGTTAACGAAATTAACAACAATATTTATAACAGGTGTGCTTGCAAATTCACCTACAAAATCTGTTGCCGATAAAAATTTATTTCGAATGCTGGTGTCATATTTTTTAAAATGAACTGCTTTGGCACGTAACATGAGGTGTGGAAAGTCTATATTCCATTCATGAGGAGGAACATAAGGACACTTTGTCATATAACACAAGTCACATAAGTAACAATGGTCAACCACTTTCCAGTAATCCTTTTTTGGAATACCGTCTACTTCGAAGGTTTCAGATTCATCTACTAAATCAAACAATGTTGGAAAAGCATTACACAAATTCACACAACGCCGGCAACCATGACAAACATCATAAACTCGTTCTAACTCTTTAAATAATAAACCCTCATTATAAAAATCCGGATTTGTCCAATCCAGTGGATGCCGGGTTGGTGCTTCAAGACTACCCTCTTGTGAGTTTGAATTTGAGTTTGATTTCGTTGGTTTTGATGATGACATTTTTAACCTTAGTCAAATAAGTAAATTAGCTGAAGTTTCAATATTAATCATAAGCACAAAAAATTAAGCCGGTATCTAGACCGGCTTAACTTACATTTGCAATTAGCCGATAAATTAATCGTCTAAATTGTCTAATGCTTTTTGAAAACGATTTGCATGTGAACGTTCAGCTTTGGCTAACGTTTCAAACCAGTCTGCAATTTCATCAAAGTTTTCTTCACGAGCTGCTTTCGCCATACCCGGGTACATATCGGTGTATTCGTGAGTCTCACCAGCAATAGCCGCTTTTAGATTATCACCAGTTGGACCAATTGGTAAACCAGTTGCAGGATCGCCTGTTTGCTCAAGATATTCTAAATGACCATGAGCATGTCCTGTTTCACCTTCAGCTGTGGAACGAAATACAGTTGCAACATCGTTATAACCTTCAACATCGGCTTTGGCTGCGAAATATAAGTAACGACGATTAGCTTGTGATTCACCTGCAAATGCATCTTTTAAATTTTGTTCTGTTTTGCTACCTTTTAATGACATTCTCATGACCTCCTTCAATATAATAATTACTGAGTTTTGCGAAATTTTACTTAAAATTATATGTTTAGACTCAGTCTAATAACTGTGCAAAATACTACGTTGTTCATAATATCTTGTCAATCCTCACAAACCCTTAGTTTTTGAATTTAAATTATGCATTATTTGTTTATCAGCGATTTCGGAAATACCGTATAATAACGTGAAAAATTTATTATTTAATTAAACAAGTATAACCCTATGGCTACCAAGAAAAAATCCAAAAAAAGCACGACTCAATCTGACTTTAATTTCGAGTCCGCATTAAATGAACTCGAAAAATTAGTCAAAAAAATGGAACTAGGTGAATCGAGCCTCGAGCAGTCCTTAGTTGATTTTGAGCGAGGTGTTGTACTAACTCGCCAATGTCAGGAATCATTGAAATCAGCCGAACAGAAAGTTCAAATTTTACTTGAGCAAAATGGCCAGCCGATACTAAGTGATTTTAGCGACGAATAAATACTAATAACCGGGTACTAAAAATTGAATCTGCAACAACAAATGGCGCAATGGCGCACGCAAGTCGACACTGCTATGGATAACTGGCTACCAGAAGAGGCAGTCCATCCAACAAGTCTACACAAAGCCATGCGTTATTCGGTATTTAATGGTGGCAAACGCATTCGCCCAATTTTAACTTATGCGACAGGTGAAAGTTTTGGAGCAGATTCCAATAATGTTGATATGCCAGCTTCGGCGATAGAACTTATTCATGCTTATTCACTAATTCATGATGACTTACCAGCGATGGATGACGATGATTTGCGACGTGGGCGTCCAACCTGTCATATTGCCCATGGCGAAGCAATGGCAATACTGGCCGGCGACGCACTGCAAGCCCTCGCTTTTCGAATCTTAAGCCACTACGGCGAGAATTTAACAAATAATCAACGTATTGAAATGATTAAAATATTGACCCAGGCAAGTGGCTCTCGCGGCATGGCAGGTGGTCAGGCTATTGATCTCGATTCAGTAGGTAAACAAATTACCATTAGCGAACTCGAAAACATGCATATCCATAAAACCGGGGCTTTAATCAGATCCTGTATCAATATGGGCGCATTGTGTGCTAAAAATATTAGCGATGAGGAGCTTAAAATACTGGATCATTATGCCAAATGCATCGGTTTAGCATTTCAGATTAAAGATGATATTCTCGATGTTGAGAGCGATACTGAAGTTCTTGGTAAAACCCAGGGTGCTGATGAGGCTAAAAACAAACCTACCTATCCTTCATTAATCGGCATGACAGAATCGAAAAAATTGGCCAAAGACTTGCTTGAGCAGTCACTAAATAGCTTACAGAAGCTGGACTTACAGACACCACGACTCTCAGAACTGGCATATTTTATAATTGAACGAAATCATTAGTGATATCAATATCGACACAGCTACGGTATATTAGAACTGTATTAATAACCCAGTTTTCCTTAATGCGATGACGACAAATTTAAATTACCCACTACTGAGTACAATTGATAACCCTTCAAAATTAAGGGATTTATCACCTGAGTCATTACAGCAACTCGCTGACGAATTACGCAATTTTACAATCGATCTTGTCAGTGAAACAGGTGGTCACTTAGCATCCAGTTTAGGGACAGTTGAACTAACAATTGCATTACACCACATTTATAACACTCCTGATGACCGACTGGTTTGGGATGTAGGACATCAGGCTTATCCGCATAAAATATTAACAGGACGTCGTGAACAAATGCTGACAATTCGCAAAGAAGGCGGATTATCGGGTTTTCCAAAACGCAAAGAAAGCGAGTTCGATACCTTTGGCGTTGGACATTCAAGCACATCTATCAGTGCTGCATTGGGCATGGCAATCGCAGCACAACAACAACAAATTGATCGCCGTGTTGTCGCCATTATTGGCGATGGTGCTATGACCGCCGGAATGGCATTTGAAGCTTTAAACCATGGCGGTGTGCTAGATGCCAATATACTGGTTATTCTAAATGATAATGATATGTCCATCTCGCCAAATGTGGGTGGCCTGTCAAACTATCTAGCTAAAGTACTTTCGGGTAGTTTGTATTCCACTATGCGTGAAGGCAGTAAAAAAGTACTCGGAACAATCCCAACCGTATGGGAACTGGCACGACGCGCTGAAGAACATGTCAAAGGCATGGTCGTACCCGGAACATTATTTGAAGAATTGGGTTTTAATTACATCGGACCAATTGATGGGCATGATCTCAATACCTTAACCACAACACTTGGTAATTTACGAAAACTCAAAGGGCCACAATTTCTGCATATTGTTACCAAAAAAGGCAAAGGCTATGCCCCGGCAGAAGAAAACCCCTGTACATATCATGGTGTAGGACCTTTTAATCCCGTCACCGGTGAAATTAAAAAAGGCAAACAGACCGGTCCAAGTTATACTTCGATATTTTCAGACTGGTTATGTGACATGGCCAAACACGATAGCAATCTGGTTGCAGTAACACCGGCGATGCGTGAAGGCTCTGGATTAGTTCGTTTTTCTGAAGACTATCCTGAGCGTTATTTTGATGTTGGCATCGCAGAACAACACGCGATTACAGTTGCTGCTGGCATGGCCTGTGATGGCTTAAAACCGGTAGTTGCTATCTATTCCACTTTTTTACAACGTGCCTATGATCAACTCATTCACGATGTCGCTATTCAAAATCTTGATGTATTATTTGCAATCGATCGTGCCGGTGTTGTTGGCCCGGACGGCCCGACACATGCCGGTAGTTTCGATTTAAGCTTTATGCGCTGTATACCAAACATGACAATAATGGCACCGGCCAATGAGCAGGAATGCCGAACTATGTTGTCAACCGGGTTCCATCATAAAGGGCCCTGTGCTGTACGCTATCCTCGTGGAACCGGTCCTGGTGTGAAAGTGGAATCATCACTGGATACTATTGAAGTTGGTGTTGCAGAAAAATGCCGACAAGGATCTAAAATTGCCATACTATCCTTTGGCATAACGTTACAGGCGGCACTCGAAGCAGCAGAAATTCTAAATGCTTCCGTCGTTAATATGCGTTTCGTAAAACCACTGGATGAAAAATTAATTCAAAACATTGCCGAACACCATGACGTTATTGTTACAATTGAAGATAATGCCATTATGGGCGGTGCAGGTAGTGCCGTTAATGAATGTTTAGCCTTCCATGATATTCAAATACCCATCAAAAATCTGGGGTTACCCGATCATTTTCAGGACCATGCCAGTAGAGAAGCATTATTAGTTGATGCATGTCTTGATTGTAATGGTATAATAAAGTCCGTAGAAGGATTTTTAAATCATTTAACCCACACACAACATGCCTCGCTAGCTTAGATCTTTTTAAGAAGTAATATTATGACTGCTCTATACACCATGAAAATTATTACGGATTTTTCAGCTGCGCATTTATTGCGGGGTTATCAGGGTCCCTGTAGTCGACTTCATGGACACAACTGGAAAATCGAAGTCATCGTTAAAGCGACACAGCTTGATTCTATAGGTATGGGGCTTGATTTTGCTGATATAAAAAAAGCGACTAAAGAATTAATTGGAAAACTGGATCATCGAAATTTAAACGACATAGCGCCTTTTGATTCGATAAACCCAACAGCAGAAAATGTCTCTGCTTATTTATATACTGAACTTTCAAAAACAATTAACACAACTTTAATTAAAGTTGATGCTATTACATTATGGGAAACAGAACGTGCTTGTGTTACCTATACTGAGGATAATTAAAAATGACTACATCAAAAATTGCTGACGTACAAAATAGTGTGGATACCCGCCGAATTCCAATCAACAAAGTTGGAATAAAAGATATACGGCATCCTGTAAAAATTCGTGAGCGCAATGGCAGCGATCAACATGTTGTGGCCAATTTCAATATGTATGTTGATTTACCCCATAACTTTAAAGGCACTCACATGTCGCGTTTTGTTCAAATTTTAAATAATCATGAACGTGAAATTTCAATAGAATCATTTAAAGTCATGTTAAAAGAAATGGCCGAACGTCTTGAAGCCAATGCCGGACATATTGAAATGAAATTCCCGTATTTTATAAATAAAGCAGCTCCTGTAACCGGCGTTAAAAGTTTACTGGATTATGATGTGATGTTTATCGGCGACATCGTTGATGGTGAGCTTAAAATGAAAGTTAAAGTCATCGTACCCGTAACTAGCCTGTGCCCATGTTCCAAGAAAATTTCTGATTATGGTGCCCATAATCAACGTTCGCATGTAACCGTAACGGTTGAAATAAAAGATTTCATGTGGATTGAAGAACTCATTGAGTTAGTTGAACAAGAAGCATCATGCGAACTCTATGGCTTATTAAAACGCCCGGATGAAAAATTTGTTACCGAACGCGCTTATGACAACCCTAAATTTGTAGAAGATATGGTACGCGATGTCGCAACACGATTAAATGATGAACCACGAATATTGTATTACATTGTTGAATCAGAAAATTTTGAATCCATACACAATCATTCAGCTTATGCTTTAATTGAACGTGATAAAAGTATTGAGTTGAACCTAGAATAAATTTATTATTTTGTTTTAAGCAGCATCATATTGCCTTTACGGCTCATTTCCAGGCGGTTAAGGAATGAATTCCCCAATAGCACTTGAGAAGGTGAGTCACCTTCAAGCACGGCACCTTGCACATTTTTTAATTTTATATCACCAACCTGCACTGATTTAAGTTTTAAGTTATAAGTAACAACATCGCCATTTGCAGTACTAGCCCAGCCCTTTTTACCGATATAACGAAAATCAATACCTAATTTTCTGGCTGTTGCTGAATTCATTACAACAAAACTTGCACCGGTATCAACCATAAAATCAATTGACTGGCCATTAATCGAACCTGACGTTAGATACATCCCGTTTTTTGACCAAATTTGAGCTTTTGATTGTGGCGGTCGTTCATAAGTACTACTGATTTGAGTACCAAGCAAATGCGTTTCTCTTTTGCCATTAATTTCTAATATTGCTTGTTCACTATTGGATTCAATTAATTTAATACCCTCTTTTGTTACCTGACCTTCACGTAATTTTCTTTTTTCACCATCAACAGTAAAAATAACCATGCCATTAAATAAACCGAGGATAACGATTTCTGCAGATAAAACAATTTGAGTAACACTCATCATACAAAAAAGAACAAAAATTTTAGTAAAATTCATAAACTATATACTATTTAATTAAGTAGTCTGATTAGTTGGCTAGCGTAATACTTCAACCTTACTGTTTTTATTTTTAAGCAAATTCACTTCCAGTTTTTTTGAACTCCATTTATGCACAGTGTCATGAGCTTCAATAAAAACAATTTTAATTTTTTCGGGTATTCTCACACTGCTTAAACTGCGAGTAAAAGGTTGTTCATTAACATGCGGATGATACAATGTTCTTTTAGCAATTTCTTTACCATTAGCATCGACAATTCGCCAGGCATCGGCATAATGTTTCCAGCCTGTATCAGCATGCTTTAAGGTAACATCAACGTGCCAACTAACGCCATCAAAGCGAAATACGGTTTTTTCAATTTCGACTTCATTCGCATAAAGAAGATTTGTGCTCATTAATAAACTTAAAAATAACGCGGTAAATAAATATTTTTTAATACGAATAAACATACAACAACCTCAGATAAAAATAATCAGTTAAAACAACACTCTAAAATACAATTGCATTTATTTTATCAAAAATTCCAAAATACAATAATATGTGCATACACACTAATGCATATACACCAGCCAGAACATCATCAATCATAATGCCAAAACCGCCACTAACCTTTTCATCTAATATATGTATCGGCCAGGGTTTAAAAACATCAAATACTCTAAACATAAAAAAGCCTACAATAATATAGGACCAACCGGGTGGCATGGCTATCATAGTTATGAAATAACCCACAAACTCATCCCAGACAATAGCACCATGATCATGAACTCCAAGCGCTTTAGTCGTTACATCGCAAACATACACACCTAAAACAAAGGTCACTACTACCAAAATCATAAAATATGTAATTGGTAAAAACTGCATGTAATAATAAAATGGAATTGCTGCTAAGGTGCCAAAAGTACCCGATGCAAATGGTGATAAGCCACTACCAAAACCAAAACTAAGAAGATGAATCGGATTCAACAGTAATTTCGGTGGTACTGGTGCTCTAAAATATTTAATCATTTTTTTTCTCAAGCTGCATTTTATATATTTAAAGAATAAGAAATATAAACAAATTATTTTTAAATTCCGCCGGCTTCGGAACCGGGATAGCCCAATCAAGGCGCGCTATTCGC
>CAYOHQ010000085.1:0-10698 GCA_964403805.1 uncultured Thioalkalispiraceae bacterium
GTATGAAATGTTATTAAAAAATACCAATAATGTTTTGTATCTTGAACGAGCACTCTACAAATTGAGTTGGTCTTATTTTAAGAATGAGAAATATAAAATAGCTTTGAATAAATCTATTTTATTAATTGATCGTCAATATCAACATGGTAAATTAACTAAAATCGGTTTAACTAAAAATCTAACTCTAAATGAAAAAAATTTATTGGAAGATTTAATACACATCGTTATTTTATCGTTTTCTCATTTACAGGGAGAAAAAACGATGAATGAATATTTTTCCAACGTTGGACATCGACAATATGAACCGTTATTGTATCGAACTTTAGGTCAATTTTATTATAATAAAGACCGTTTTATTGATGCAGCAAATACCTATATGGCATTTGTTGAACGTAACCCACTAAATTTTTTAGCAGTTGATTTTCATACATCAGCATTAAATATCTATAAAGAAAGACAATTTGAAAATTTAATAGTTAATCATAAGAAATTATTTGTAAAATATTTTGGTGTTAATAGTGTATTTTTTAAAAATATAAATAAACAACAAACTAAAATAATTAAACCTTATTTGAAACAGCATATTGTCGATCTCGCTAGTTATTATCATGCGCTTTCTCGCGAAACAAAAAACAATAAACATTACTTGTTGGCTGCAAAGTGGTATCGAATGTACTTGCATTCATTTCCTGCTAGTGAAAATGTTGTAAAATACAATTTTTTGCTTGCTGAGATATTATTTGATGGAAAATTATATGATTTGTCGGCATCAGAATATATTAAAACTGCATATTCTTATCCTGCACATGATCGTAGTGTTGAATCTGCCTATGCATCAATTCAAGCTTATGATGAATTAAAAAAACAATTGTCAGTTAATAAATGGAAGTTAAAACAAGTAGAAGTGGTTAATAATTCTCTAAGGTTTATAACTGCATTTACTCATGATCGACATATACCATTAGTGATGGCACGTACTATTGAAGACTTGTTTTTACTAAAAGACTATAAACGAACTTCGGTATTAGCTAAACAATTATTAGATAATAGTAATATTCAAAATCCGGATTATCGATTAACTGCACGAATATTGTTGAGTCATTCACAATTTGAACTTGAATTATACGAAAAAGCTGAAGATTCTTATACTATTGTTCTTAACCAGATAAACAAAGGGAATAAAAATTATGAAAACTTATTTACTAGATTAACAGAATGTATTTATAAACAAGCCGAACATCTCCGAAGTCAAAATAAATTTAGAAAAGCTGCATTCCAATATACACGAGTTGGAAAAATAAATCCAAATTCGGCTATTAAAGTTAAAAGTGACTATGATGCAGCCGCGATGTTTATCAAGGTTCAGGATTGGAACAGAGCAGCAGTAATTTTAGAAAATTTTCGGATAACGTATCCGGAAAATAAAAAACTGAAACGAGGAGTAACTGAAAAACTGGCATTAATATACAGTAAAACTGGCCAGGGAAAGAAAGCAGCAATAGAATTACTATCTTTAGCAAATTTCGGCAACACCGAATTTAAGAAGAATATGATATGGAAAGCTGCCGAGATGTATCAGATAGCTAAACTGGATAAAGATGCAATTGGCATATACAAACGATATGTTAAAAAATACCCTTACCCATTAGAAATATCGATGAAAGCCAAAGATATCATCGCAAATTATTATGCTTCTAACAAACGATATAGTGCGTATAAGTTTTGGTTACGAAAAATAATAAATGCAGATAAAAGTGGAGGTATACATCGATCTTTTTATACCAATTATTTAGCAGCTAATGCCACCTTAAAATTGGCCGAACCTGGTAATAAGAAGTATTATCGTGTAAAAATTAGTATACCATTAAAAAATAGTTTAAAACAAAAAAAACGATTAATGAAAAATAGTATTAGAGCGTATGAAAAGGCCATGAAATATAAAATTTCTACTGTTTATACTCAAGCCACATATAAAATAGCCGAAATATATCGTGAACTAGCCAATTCTATATTGAAATCAGAACGACCTAAAGAACTAAATGAAGAGCAGCTAGAAGCCTATGAAATGTTAATGGAGGAGCAGGCGATACCTTTTGAAGAAAAAGCGATAGAAATTCATCTTGCTAATATTAAACGTACCAGCAGTGGTGTTTATAACTTAGGAATTAAAAATAGCTTTAAAGCCTTGCAGAAATTATTTCCAATACGATATGTTAAAAATGAAAAAGTAAAACCGTATGTTGCATCAATTAATTAAAAATATTTTTCTATTAATTTTATTCTGTTTAGTATCTTGCGTCAGCAGCGGGGAAATAAAAGTAACAGGTTCACAAAGTCAAGCTATTCCCGATGTCGCTCGACTAAAATTTAGCCGTGCAGTTTGGGCGGCTAAGTCAGGGCATGATGAGGAAGCGATTAAACTATTTAATGAATTAACACACGAACATCCTAAGTTAGCCCGAGCATATACGAACCTTGGTATGTTACATTTAAAAAATAAAGAGTTAACCTCAGCTGAACAGGCTTTAACTAAATCAGTCCACTTAAACCCCCATGATGCTATAGCCCAGAATCATTTAGGTGTCGTGTTACGCAAATTAGGGAAGTTTATTAAAGCTGAGCAAGCCTATTTACTTGCAGTTAAAAATGATCCAGAGTACGTAGATGCCCTGTTAAATTTGGGTGTGTTATACGATTTATATTTACACAATATCAGAAAAGCATTGATATATTATAATAAAGCTCAGACTTTCGGTGAAACTAAAGATGAACTACTTGAAAAGTGGATTATTGATACTGAACGACGTATCAAAAGAATTGAAAGCAGCAGTTAAACTTGTTTATTTTATTTAAAAACTTAATCTTGCGCTAAAATTTAAATAATTAATCCAACCTTCATCATTCGAATATTGTTCTGTGGTTTTTAATGCTATTGCTCTGGTTATTGATGCAGTAAACCATCTATAGTTGTAATCAAGACCATAACCCCATCCTGATATTGATTCGTGTTTACCATTTATGAAAGGATAGCCATTGCCGACATCGAAAAATAGTTTAAAGTTGATTGGTGCGAGTGCTGGGTTTGTATTCCATGGTAACATCCAGAGTCCAACTGGTAAAATTAAATCGTTTCTTAGTGAAATACCCTTGTCGCTCGAGATCACGTTTTCTTTAAAACCGCGAATAGAATATTCACCACCAAGAACAAATTGTTTTTCACCAAATAGTGGCGTATCCGAGTATTGAAAATTTAACGTATTTTGAATTGAAAACTGGTAGCGTGATGAAGTTAAAAATTGATGACGATAATAAGTATATAATTTCAATAAATTGTATTCAGCATGAGGTTGCGATTCTATAACTGTTGAATCATCACGAAGAGCACCAAAAAATGGTAATCCTGCGGATATTGTTGGTGATATAATAACCGTAGAATTTTTAAAGTAGTGAGTATATAGTAGTCCTAGATCGAGAGAAAAAATTTCTCGTGATGATGTTTGAATAATAGTATTATTTATTAAACTTTCTCGTTTACTAAATTCTATTGTTGAATTTGCTTCAAATTTGTATTTTTGACTTCTTGATAAAACTTTATTAGCAGATAATTGTGTTGTTTCTATATTGCTTTTAGATAAAAAAGAAATAGTGTTTCCCTCAATAGTTCGAATTGTTTTTCCCATATTATAATTAAATTTTAAGTTCCAGTAACCGAGTGGTAATTTTGCATTAAACCGTAGTGTTTCATTTTTATTTGAATTCGCAGGCTTTGCACGTTGCCATGATAAGGAAAAACTATCATTGTAACCCAATAAATTTTCTTTAGTATAATTGAAGTTATACAAATCTTCACCGGTACTTTTAACTCCAGCATTACTATAGTTAAATGTTATGCGCTGATTATTGGTGTTATCATTATTTCGAAAATTTAACCCAGTGTCGTTGGAATTAAACTCAAGCAATATAATATCACTGTAACCTGGTCTTTTTGATGGTTTAATTTGCATTCTGAACTTTTGTGAAAATAATGAGTTTAATTGTTCTAGTCCTTGGTCAAGATCATGAATATTAAGTATATTCCCTGTCCTGACTGGAAAGGCAGATTTAATTCTAGAAATATCAAATGTTGTATTTTTCCCCAATATGAAATCTCCTATTGCACCTTCTATAACCCAAACTTCCAAATTGCCTTTTTCAGTAAAACTATTTTGGGGTTGTTTGACACTTACACGAGTTGTGATAAAGCCGGATTTTAAATACCAGTTCTGTAGTTGGTTAGCAATATTCTTGATTTTAGTATTATCAAGACATAGATTTAAAACAGGGGTGAAAATTTTATCAATTTCGGACTGTGAAATTTTATCTGCGCCATAAGGAAAAATTTGTTTTACAATTTGACATTGACCTTCTGGTAACAGAAGAATATCAATTACTTCAATTTTTGGTTTTCCTTCTGTTGGCCGTTCATTCAGACGTTTCCTTGTTTCATTATCGATATTTTTTTGTTGTTCACGATTTTGTTCGATGATAAGCGGGTTAACACGATTTACGGCAATTGCATTATGTGGAAAGAATATTATTACAGTAATTATAATAAATATTAAAAAGTTATAATATATACTATAGATAAATTTCATAAGAATTCCGTTTGTTTTTTATAATGAATTTAATAGGTGTTAGTAGAATTAAAATCTGCACATAAAGGTTACTCTTTATGTGCAGATATTTTTTAACTTTTTTCTTTGACTTCTGCTCTCCAATTTTTTGCTTCTTTTTGAGCATTCAATAATTCTTTACGAGTTAAAACTTTTGTTAACACTTGTAATTCTTGCATTGCATCCTGATAACCATTCGCTAAAGCGAGGTTTAAATATTTATGTGCTTGAACAGAATCTTTTTCGACACCATTACCATCTTTATATCGAACGCCAACTTCAAATAATGCATATGGATTTCCTTGTGTTGCTGCACGGTTGTACCAATAGAAAGATAATTCTGAATTTTTCTTAAAACCTACCCCTACCTGATAATTACGTGCTATCCGCAATTGTGCAGGTATATAGTCAGCTTTAGCTGATTTCTTCAAGAGTTCATTGGCATGGGCAGGGTCCATCTTAGTCACCTTTCCTTCGAGTAATAAACTGGCATAGTTAAATTGGGCTTCTGCATTCCCACTGTCTGCGGCTTTGCTTAAATATATTACAGCTTTATCGAAATTTTGTAATACACCCGGAGCACCGAGATGTAACAAGCCAAGTTGATTAATTGCACGGGCATATTTTTTGTCTGCAGCTTTTTTATAAAGTTCCATTGCCAATGTCATGTTTTGATCTAAACCAATACCGCTTTCGTACATTCTGCCAAGATAAAATTGTGACTCTGCTTCTCCTGCTTTTACACCCTTCTGGAAAAAGTCAATCGCTTTGGCTGGTTGATTTTTTTCCATTGCAGTTAATCCTTGTTTGCTAAAATCAGAAGCATTAGCAATATGTGATAGTAGAATAAGGTTTATGATTAATAATAGTGATTTTAATTTACCAGTGTATTTATACATTTTCATTTCTCCTTTGAAATAATAATTAAATTCAGAATACACTATGAATCTTTTGTATAAATTTGTATCTATATTTTTTGTCGTAATTGTAAGCTTTGTATTAGGTGTATTCTTAATGATTAGCAGATTTTATTTTTATAAATGAGGATAGAAATATTGAATAAATAAAATTGTTGTTTTTTATATTTTGTCCATCTCCTTTGTATATCAAAATAAATAGTTGTTAATAATAACAATGCTAAATGGAGCTTAAATGAGAAGATTACTTAATTTTTGGAAACAATTTATATACACAATTTTAACCGCATTTCTAATAGCAATCGTTATAATTGGTTTATTTCAACCTTTACCATATATGATTCTAAAATTATCATCACTGTGGTCTAATTTGTAGTCGTTGAATTTTAAATATGGGCTATTGAAAATTATGAGTTATTTAGGCATTGGGATAGTACATTTTAACAGTACATAATATGGTCATAATGGATTAGTGTTTAGTCACCTGGGCAGCATTCCTAGAATACCAATTGAAAATTGTAATTTTGGTAGTAATTCTTGGTCAGGTGTTTGCGACAGTTTCATTCTTTGACTTTACTGCTGATCACTCTCATAGTGTCTTACTATCAAAATCTGTTTAAAATTGATTGATATTGTATTTTTTAGCAAACTAATTTAGATATAGAAAAGTTACATTGTTGATAAACTTGATTCTATGTAAGTCAGATAAGATTGTAATTTAGTAAGCAATTCGAGCGAAATACCGCTTAGTTTGTTATGATATCTCGCATGAAATACAAAGACCTACGTGATTTTATTCAGCAACTCGAAGCGCAAGGCGAGTTAAAGCGCATTAGCCAAGAAGTTGATCCTAACCTCGAAATGACCGAAATATGCGACCGCACCTTACGTGGCGGTGGCCCTGCTATTTTATTTGAAAATCCAAAGGGTTTTGATGTGCCTGTGCTAGCAAATCTGTTTGGTACCCAGCAGCGCGTAGCGATGGGCATGGGTAAAGACAAAGTTGAGGAATTACGCGAAGTCGGTGAATTATTGGCCTTTTTAAAAGAACCTGAACCGCCTAAGGGCATGCGCGATGCCTGGTTAAAACTGCCTATATTCAAACAGATTCTGAATATGGCACCCAAAGTCGTTAAATCGGCGGCTTGTCAAAAGAATGTCATTGAGGGTGATGCTGTTGATCTAAGTAAATTACCCATTCAAACCTGTTGGCCGGGGGATGCTGGTCCGTTGATAACATGGGCGTTGGTTGTTACCAAGGGGCCAAATAAAGAGAGGCAAAATCTGGGTATTTACCGGCAGCAGGTTATCGCGAAAAATAAAGTCATTATGCGCTGGCTGGCTCATCGCGGTGGCGCACTGGATTTTAAGGACTGGTGTGAAAAACATCCGGGTGAGCCGTTCCCCGTTGCCGTCGCCTTAGGTGCTGATCCGGCGACGATATTGGGTGCGGTAACGCCAGTTCCGGATGCCTTATCTGAATACGGTTTTGCCGGTTTATTACGTGGTGATAAAACCGAAGTGGTTAATTGCAAAATATCTGACTTGCAAGTGCCTGCTTCGGCAGAATATATTTTAGAAGGTTTTATTTATCCGGATGAAATGGCCGATGAAGGTCCGTTTGGTGATCACACCGGTTATTATAACGAAGTCGAATCATTCCCTGTGTTTACCGTTGAACGTATTACACATCGTGATGATCCAATTTATCACAGCACCTATACTGGTCGCCCACCGGATGAACCGGCCATTTTGGGTGTCGCATTAAATGAAGTTTTTGTGCCGATATTACAAAAACAATTTCCTGAAATTGTCGATTTTTATTTACCACCCGAGGGTTGTTCCTATCGAATGGCGGTGGTGAGTATGAAAAAACAATATCCCGGCCATGCCAAGCGAGTGATGATGGGCGTCTGGTCGTTCTTGCGGCAATTTATGTATACCAAATTTGTGATTGTCACCGATGACGATGTGAATGTGCGCGATTGGAATGACGTTATCTGGGCTATGACAACGCGCATGGATCCAGTGCGCGATTGTACTTTAATTGAAAACACTCCAATTGATTATCTGGATTTTGCCTCGCCTGTTTCAGGCTTGGGATCGAAAATCGGTTTTGATGCAACCTCTAAACTACCGGGTGAGACAACACGCGAATGGGGTGTGCCCATCGCTATGGATGAAAAAGTAAAACAGCATGTCGATGACATTTGGGATGAGTTGAATATAATTGAGAATAAGGATTCAGAATGAGCATCGGCGATATTGTTGATGGCCAATGTTATTGTGGCGCAGTTCAATTTGATATTGAATTACCAGTGTTTGGCATTATTTATTGCCATTGTAATATGTGTCGTCAAATGAGTGGCGCGGATTATTCTACCTGGGTTCGAGTGTTAAGTGATAATTTTAAAATAGTTGAAGGCGAAGAAAATTTAACGGAGTTTATTGTTTCGGATAAGAACAGCAGTTACTTTTGTAAAAAATGCGGTAGTTCAATTTACACTTCCGATAAAGACTATACCGATTCAGTCGGCGTATTAAGAGGCATGATTCGTCATGATGTTGGGCAACTGCCGTTAAAACATTTTTTTTACGATCACCGTGCACCGTGGGTTGAGGTGCAGGATGAATTACAAAAATTTGGTGGTGATAGCGGTTTTGAGCCGATTGAATAAATTTTTTTACCGCAATATTTCAAATATTTCTAAAAGCTCCTAATCTTCTGCAGCAGAACCAGAATTTAAAATAGCATCCAACCCCGATTGTAAAGTTGGGTATTGAAATTCAAATTCAATATCTTTCTGTAGTCTTGAAATATCCATACTGCGTGATTCTTTTAAATACGACATCATGCCCGGGCTAATACTCTTCTCCGCTTCAAGCCAGTTAATTTCTGGTGGGCGTGGTAAACCCAGTGCATCAGCAATAGTAAAAAAGTATTCAGTCATATTGCCGTTCTGGCCATCACTGACATTGTAGATACGATTTTCTTTGCCATTAGTTGCGACTTTAAAACAAATGGTTGCCAGATCATCGGCGTGTATTCTGTTTGTGCGTGGCGCAAGGTATTCATGCAACACTGGGATTTTGTTTCGAATTCGTTGTTCTGGCAATCGCCCCGGGCCATAAATTCCGGCAACGCGTAAAATATTGGTTGGTACCTTACGTGCCTTCGACCAGGCGATTAATTGTGTTTCAGCATCGAGGCGTCTTTTAGCACGGCTGGCTTTTGGATTCGTGGGTGTGCTTTCATCAACTGAAGCACCCTGATGATCACCATAAACACCTGATGTGCTGATTAACACAAATCGGGAAGGCGTAATCTTTTGAATAACAAGTGCCTGTAAAAAAGCATCAATTCTTGGATCGGTTAGCCCTATCATCGGCGGTGGTATAAAATAATAGATTATATCGATATCCGTTGGTAATTCAGGAATATCGTTTTTATCGAAGTCAGCTTTGAGGGTAGTGATATTTAATGATCGTAATGTTGCGATACTGGCATTATTACGACAAATACCAGTAATGTTGGCTCCATCATTGAGCCATAATTTTGCAACGCGCGTACCGATGTCGCCACAGCCTGTTATGAGTACATTTTTCAAGGGTTTATCTCCAATCACAATTCAGGGATAATACGCAGTTCGTATTTGTAAAAAGGTGTTTAACGTTAATTGTTATTATGTTGAGTACTAAACTATAGGGTAACAGATTTTTGAAGACTGTCACTATTTTACCGAGTAAACATTCATTCACAGTTAAGCAGAATGAATCAGTGTTAGATGCTGCTTTACGTCAAGGTTATTCTTTATCATACGGTTGTCGTAATGGAGCCTGTGGATCGTGTGTTAGTAAGCTGATTGAAGGTACAGTGGATTACCCGCATGGCGTGCCGCCGACATTAGAATCAAATGAACACGACAAGACAGCAACAGTGCTGTGTCAGGCTATTGCACTAACGGATATTACTATTGAGGCTCAAGAAATAGCAGCGATAAACGATATACCAGTAAAAACATTGCCTTGTCGCGTTACGCTTATAGCGCATTTAACGCACGATGTGATTGAAATGCGCTTAAAATTGCCAGTGACAGAACGATTACAATTTCTTGCAGGACAATATCTGGATTTTTTATTAAAAGACGGCCGCCGCCGCAGTTTTTCAATTGCCAATACACCACACAATGATGAATACATTGAGTTGCATATCCGCCATATTCAGGACGGTCAGTTTACCGGACGTGTATTTGATGAAATTCATGAAAAAGATATTCTTCGAATTGAAGGGCCAAAAGGCAGTTTTTATCTCCGCGAAGAATCACACCGCCCTGCAATAATGATGGCGGGTGGCACTGGTATCGCGCCGATTAAAGCCATGGTGGAGTATAGTTTGGCTGCTAATTTGAGTAATCCAATCCATATTTATTGGGGTGCAGAGTCGCTTCGTGATTTATACATGCATGAGATATTATTAAAATGGGCTGAAAACTATGAACACATTCAATACACACCAGTTTTGAATAATCCAAAACCAGATGACAATTGGACAGGTCGAACCGGCTACGTGCATTTATCGATAATCGAAGATTATCCGGATTTGAGTGAGTACGATTTGTATGGTTCAGGGCCACCGGTCATGGTTTATGCCGGGCGTGATAGTTTTCCGGGGAATGGGTTGGATCTTAAAAATTATTATTCTGATGCGTTTGAGTTTCAAAAAGATTAATTACATCGCTTCTTTAGCGCTGATTAATTTAAGAGATTGTTTGGCTTCAGTTTTGTGATCTAAAAATAATCCATTCTTAAAACACTTTGCTGCTTTATCGTGTTCACCAAGCTGTTCTAATAATTCACCTAATTCACAATAAGTTTCTCGTAACGGTTTAACACCAATGCTAGCTTCAAGATAGGATCGGGCTTTACCCCAAAGCTCACATCGCTTGGATAATTTTCCGAGTGTTAATAATAAAACAGGATTTTTTTCATGTTGCTTTAATAAGCCTTCTGCGAATTCAAGTTGGGGGACAGGTGTTGTTGAAATAACATCTCCAAACAGCAGAATGATTTTTTCGTCCCAGTTATTTTTCAGGTATTTTTTTAATAAATTATTAGCGACATCATGCTTG
>CAYOHQ010000086.1:0-10678 GCA_964403805.1 uncultured Thioalkalispiraceae bacterium
TGAAAGCATATTTTAACACTATAGATTCAACTACTATGCTGTTAAAATAGACATAAGTAACTGTGGACTATCGAGCTATTATATAATCGTGAATCAAGAAAAAATCATCAATCCTGAAATAGCGACTCAGTCTAAATCCACTCGAATACATCGAGCCATTGGATTGGTTCGAATGTATGTTCCACTAGTTATATTAGTTATAGTATTCATTACCATAGCCTCAGTTAACCTCATAGCACATAAAAATTCTGAATCATTTAATACTATTTTCATTATTAATATCGTGTTGTTACTGAGTGGCTTATTTTTAATAACAAACATTGCTTTTAATTTACATGCGCAATTATTACGACCATTATTATTATTGCGAGACTGGAGTAAAAAATTACACGATGGTGAATTAAGCGCACGATTGCCTGGAATTCCAGAAACTGATTTTAGTGTGTTGTTTATGGAAATAAATAATATTGCCAGTAATCTTCAGGAACTCTCTGAAGACATGAAAAACCAGGTAAAAAAACAAACTGATTTTATTAAACAAAAAACACAATCTCTGGAAATAATATATGATGTTGCTGCCAGCATTAATGCTGCCCGGGATTTAGATGACTTGCTTACTCGATTTCTTCACACTCTAAAAGATGTTGTGCAAGCTCGTGCTGCAGTTGTTCGACTAATTGGTGAAGATGGTAATATGCGATTAGTGTCCAGTGTCGGAATTGATGACGAAGTTATCGAGAAAGAACGCGTCCTGCCGTCAAATACCTGTATCTGCGGCAAAGTGTATGAAAATGGTACTGTTCTCTATCAGGATGATATCAGTAAGTGCGGTCAACTCATTGGAATGCCCTTTTTTGAAACAGACAATGTCACCATGATAGCAATTCCACTGCAATATCGTGATGAAACATTAGGCGTATACAATTTATTTGTTGAAAAAGAATCGCTCATTCGTGCTGAAGGTATGAATGAATTGCTAACCAGCATTGGTCGCCATTTAGGAATGGCCATTGATAAGGCTCGGTTAGATAATGAAGCACATCGTTTATCAATAATGGAAGAAAGAACCAGTCTTGCACATGAATTGCATGATTCGCTTGCACAAACATTGGCTAGTTTACGCTTTCAGGTTCGTGTTCTTGACGAAACACTTCACTTAAATGACGAAGCCGCTGTTTGGCAAGAAATGGAAAAAATTGAAAATAGTCTCGATGAAGCCTATGGCGAATTACGGGAATTAATTACTCATTTCAGAGCCCCTATAGATAAACGCGGCTTATTACCCGCAATCGAAAACTTACTTGATCGATTTCAAAATCACACTGGAATTCAAACCTATTTACAACGTGAATGGGATGTAACCTGGTTACCTGCTGAAATTGAAGTTCAGGTACTACGAATTGTTCAAGAATCCCTGGCCAATATCCGAAAACACAGCCAAGCACACACTGTGAGAGTAATTTTACACAGCGAACCTAATGGTGAATATAATATACTCATTGAAGATGACGGTATTGGTTTTAATAATGAAGATCAAGAGTTAGAATACGGTGAACACATCGGTCTCAATATTATGGATGAACGTGCACTTAAAATTGATGGTAATGTAAGAATTGAAAGTGAACCAGGTGAAGGAACTCGTGTCGTACTAAGTTTCCCCCACCCTGGTGCTAAAAAAGAATCTATTGCTCCTATAAAAACAACGCAGATTTAAATTATGCCCTTAAAAGTTTTAATCATTGATGATCACACATTGTTTCGAGTTGGACTCGAAGGTCTTTTAGAAAGCAGAGGTATTGTTGTGGTTGCTTCCACTGGAGAAGGCCAAGGTTGTTTGAAACTGGTTACCGAGCTAACTCCTGATATTATTTTATTGGATATGCGAATGCCCCGCCTGGATGGATTAAGTGTATTAAAACAACTAAGACAAAATAAAATCCAAATACCAATCGTTATGTTAACTACCAGTACCGATGAAACCGATCTGGTAGAGTCACTACGTTCCGGTGCACAAGGATATCTTCTAAAAGACATGGCACCGGATGATTTGGTTCTGGCGCTACGTGATATTGTTTCGGGTAAAACAGTTGTTGCCCCTGATCTCGCACCTATTCTTGCTAAAGCTGTTCAGGGTAAGCCTGCTAATGATACCAAAAAAGATAGTAGCCCTTTTTCTGCTTTAACACCAAGAGAAACAGAAATTCTTGCATTACTGGCTGAAGGACAGAGCAATAAAGCAATTGCACGTAATCTAGGTATATCTGATGGCACAGTTAAACTACATGTTAAAGCGATATTACGTAAATTAAATCTACACTCACGTGTCGAAGCAGCTGTCATGGCAGTTGAATATGGAATACCACGAAAAAATACCAAAGGTACTAAAACCAATGAAAACATTTAACGACTTAATTGCTGAGGTTAGTGAAAATGTTACTGAAATTTTTCCTTGGGATTTAGAAGATATCCTTCAAGAACGAACACCATTAATACTCGATGTTCGAGAAGGTTATGAATTTGATGCTATGCATATTAATCACTCATTGAATATTCCTCGGGGGATTCTGGAAACTGCATGTGATTTTAATTACGATGAAACAATTCCTGAATTAGCGGGTGACAAAGAACAGGAAATTATAATAATTTGCCGTTCTGGTAACCGCAGTATTTTAGCTGCTGACACCATGCAAAGAATGGGGTTTAAAAACGTAGTTTCTCTTAAAACTGGTGTTCGCGGCTGGAATGATGCTGATCAACCATTACTGGATCATAATAATCAAACGGTAGATCCTGATCATGCGGAAGAATATTTAAAAACTAAAGTTCGGCCGGATCAACTGGCTCCTACTAACTAATCTTCCGAAGGAAGATTAGACACCTGAAATGTAGACACCTTAGACATAATGCTTATGATCTTTACGTCGTTTACCTGCTCGTTGAATAACAACACCAACGACAAACGATTTATCTTTCAGTGGAATAATTTCTACTCCCTCTTTTAAACCAACAAGTGTGTATTGATTATTTTCGATTTCAAGCTTTCGAAATATATGACCTTCATGTTTTGCAATAACATAAGAACCATCAGTGCAATGCCCCGCCGGATCAATAACTATAATGCAACCATCAGGAAATTCTGGTTCCATTTCATCGCCTATAACTCTTAATGCAAACGGTTCTTCATTTCCGCAACCATTTTCAATTTCGATTTTGTCTTGTTCTGATATAGCTTTCATATTTTCATACCTGTAAATTTTCTAATTCTGTTCCAATTGTTGCTCTTTCTGTAAAGCCCACATCTCCGAATAAACGCCCTGTTCTTTTAATAACTCTTCATGATTACCTGCTTCAATAATAACACCCTCTTTCATCACCAAAATACGATTGGCATCAACAATAGTTGATAAACGATGTGCAATCACCAAGGTTGTATGAGATTCTGCAACACTTGCTAATGATTTTAAAATTGTCTTCTCCGACATTGAGTCAAGACTGGAGGTAGCTTCATCAAAAACTAAAATACGTGGATTTTTTAATATTACTCTGGCAATTGCGATTCGTTGTTTCTCGCCACCGGATAGCTTTAATCCACGTTCACCAACTACAGTAGCATATCCTTTTGGCAGATTACTGATAAAATCATGAATATTTGCCATTTTAGCCGCATTAATTATTTCTTCATTAGTCGCATCGGTTTTAGCATATTGTATGTTATAAAAAATAGTATCATTAAATAACACGGTATCTTGTGGAACTATTCCGATAACTGATCGTATTGACTCTTGAGTTACATCACGAATATCCTGATTATCAATTAATATCGAACCCGAGTTAACATCATAAAATCGAAATAATAATCGAACCAAAGTCGATTTACCTGAACCAGATGGCCCTACAATAGCTAACTTTTCACCCGGTAAAACCGTAAAATTAATATCGTGCAAAATTTCACGATCTGACTGATAGGAAAAATTGACATTTTTAAATTCTATTTTTGCATCGGTTATTTTAATGTCAGATGCATCAGTTTTATTCATGATCTCGGTATCGGTATTTAATAACTTTAACACTAGATCCATATCGGCAAGGCTGTATTTTAGCATGCGATAAATTATGCCTAGGAAACTTAATGGTATAAATAATTGCAACATCATGGCATTAACCAATACTAAATCACCTAATGTCATAGAACCATCAACCACACCCATGCTCGCAAAAAGCATTATAAAGGTGACACCAACGGCAATAATAGCGCCCTGTCCAAAATTTAACATTGACATAGATGTTTGACTTTTAACTGCTGATGTTTCCCAATTACCTAATGTACTGTCATAGCGATTTATTTCAAATTTTTCATTATTAAAATATTTTACCGTTTCATAATTTAACAAACCATCAATTGCCTGTCCGTTTGCTTCTGAATCGAGTGCATTCATCGAATGACGAAAATGCATACGCCAATTAGTAACAGCAAAAGTAAATGCGATATAAATAAAGACAGTAGCAAATGTTGCGAACGCAAATTTAATATCATATTGCCCTAATAGAATAAAGGCGACTAATGTAAACTCAGCGATTGTCGGGATAATATTAAATACTAAATAATTTAAAATTGAGCTAATACTACTTGTACCACGCTCGAGATCACGAGTTATATTGCCGGTCTTGCGATCTAAATGAAATCGTAATGATAGTTTATGTAAATGCGTTAATACTTTATTTGATAGACGACGCATTGCTCGATAACGAACTCTAGCAAAAACAGCATCGCGCAGTTCATTAAACAAAGTACTCGCTAAACGAAGTGCACCGTACATGAGTAGTAATGATACTGGTAATATAATTACACTATTTGCAGGCTGATCGAGGATATCAACAATATTTTTTAGCAGCAAGGGTATCCCTACAGTAGCAAGCTTTGCCAGCACTAAACTCAATAATGCCAATATCACCCTGCCTTTGAATTCCCAAATATAGGGTAGCATTTGCTTTAGATTATTATAATCTTGTCTATTTTTATGGGGAACCGTGGTGTATTTTGAGTGGAATGACATTATGGGGATACTAGTTAACTCAGTAGTTCTTAGTGTTAATTGAGGTGTCCAGCTAGACTACGGTTGAATTTTGGCAGAATATCACATGGACTATATAGATATGTACTATAACATTCAGCCGTGAAATAGTGTATAAATGCTTAATATGATTACACATTTACTTAAATTATTACTAATTATAAGCTTATTATCAGCATGTGATCAGAGTACACAAAATAAGCACAATAGACGAGATTCAAGAGCCAAACTGGTTACTGCATTACCGGTAGAAAAACTTTCCTTAAGTACTCAGCAACATGTGTATGGCAGTCTGACAGCCTTACAATTGGTAAAAATTTTTAATCAGGAAAGTGGTCAAATAGAAAAATTACCCTACTTTCAGGGTGATTTTGTAAAACAGAGCGATGTACTTGTTTACATCAAAAACGACAAAATCAGGGCTGCTTTAACAAAAACTAAGGCTACCCACTTAGAGGCTGAAATTGTATTAAAACGATTAACGGATTTGAGTAAAAATAATCTCACATCACAGGATGAAATAAGCCAGGCAAAAACAGCATTAGCCTTAGCTAAGGCAGAAGAATCCATCATTCAAATTCGTCTAAATGATACTTTCATAAAAGCCCCCTTTACGGGAGTGATAAGTGATCGTCTCTATGAGACTGGTGATATTGTGCCTTTGCACAGCCACATTTTATCAATAATCGATAATACTAAATTGATTGTAAAAATTCAGGTTTCAGAATTATTATTACCCGACTTAAAAATTAACAATAATGTGTCTGTAAAGATTGATGCATTGAAAAATTTAAATACTGTCACCGGTACTATCTCCAGAATTTATCCAACAATTGATCCTGTTACGCGTAAAGGTACCCTTGAAGTTGAACTCGACACAATTCCAGAAGGTGCAAAACCAGGTCAACTTTGCCGAGTAGTTATTCATACTCCTGCAATTGAGCGATTACTGATAGATGTTTCGGCTATCCAATATGATGACTCAGGTGAATTCGTTTATCTTATAAATAACGAACAACGAATTACTAAAACTAAAGTTATTACAGGTATCCAAATAGACAATAAAATTGAAATATCTGATGGTTTAAAAGAAAAAGACAGCGTTGTTGTTGAAGGATTTTCAGGCTTAAAAAATGGATCGAAAATTACAATAGCAAATAAAAACTCTAAGTCCATAAAATTGAAACCAGTGGAAAAAATAAAGTAATTATGCGTCGTCCATTTAAAAGTGGTGGTATAGCATCCTGGTCAATCAATCACCCCATCGGTATCAGTATGTTATCTTTAACTGTGGTAGTGCTGGGTTTGTTCGCATTAAAAGATCTTGCTATCGATTTATTTCCTCATATCATCTACCCTGAAGTTCGTGTTCGTGTACTTGATCCTGGTGTTCCAGCAAAGGCTATGGAAGATAGAATAACACGCCAATTAGAAGAACAATTAGCAATAACTGAAAATGCCATTTCGATAGAATCCAGGACCCGAGAAGGACGGAGTGCCGTTGATCTTAGTTTCCCCTATGGTACTGATATCAACCTGGCATTGCGTGATGCAAGTACTCGACTGGATAGAGCAAAGCGATTTTTACCAACATCCATTGATGCACCGGTTATTTATAAACGAGATCCTTCACAATTACCTGCTTTAGAGTTTGTTGTTAGTTCAACAAAATTCAACTCAACCGAATTACGTGACTGGGTTGATTATCATTTATCAAATTGGTTTATAAATTTACCCGGCGTTGCTGCTGCAGAAGTAGCTGGCGCCCCCAAAAGAGAAATTAAAGTCGTAATAGATCAGGAGCGACTCGCCAGATTACAACTTAGTTTTAGCGATATTATCAATTCATTTAAAAATAATACAGACTCACCGGGCGGCGAATTTCAATCTAAAAGTAAAAATATTAACACCCGTGCAACAGGACGATTTAATAATATTAATGATATAAAAGAGCTGCCGATATCGACGGATAATATTCTAAAATCAAATACACTATTGTTATTAAAAGACATTGCAAAAATCGTTGATGGTACTGAAGATGAAAAACTACGTGTTAGATTAAATAGTATTTCTGGTGTTAAATTATCCATCCAAAAACAACCTTCAGCAAACACTACAGCTGTAGTTGATGCAGTAATGGAACAATTAGACAGGCTTAAATCTGATAGGGTTATTCCTAAACATATTAATATCAATAAAGTTGGTGATCAATCAACATTCATACGGCATGCATTGCGAAATGCTAGTTACGCCACTTTAAGCGGTGCGGTTCTGGCAATGATTGTTATTTATTTATTTTTGGGCAGCATGCGAAGAACGCTAATAATCGGGACGGCAATTCCGCTTGCTATATTAATCACATTCATATTAATGGTAGCTGCGGATTTAAGTTTAAATATTATGACCATTGGTGGTATTGCTCTGGGTGTTGGATTATTAGTGGATAACACCATTGTCATGCAAGAAAATATAGCGCGACATCAACTGCTAGATAATAATCATAAACAAGCCGCGCTTGACGCCACTGGTGAAGTCAATAGCGCAATAATTGCCTCAACCAGTACAAATTTAGCAGCTGTTATTCCTTTTTTATTTATAGGTGGCATAGTCGGCTTACTCTTTAGTGAATTAATTCTAACCCTCTCCGCGGCAATCATTGGCTCACTTATCGTTGCAATCACTCTTGTTCCAGCCCTTAGTGCAAAGATAAATTCGAGCTCCACAAACTCAATTCAAGAAAAATGTGATGCCGTAATCAACAAAATTCTAATTAAATATGAACCTATACTAAATAAAATTATTAAACAACCCTATAAAGTAATTCTATTTTTTGTAACCTTACTACTTTTATCACTGATTGCATTTAATTCATTTATGGATAAAAAAGAACGGCTATTACCCAAGATGGATGAAGGACAAATTAGTATTCGCCTTAAAGGCGATAGCGGGATGACACTGGATAAAATGGATCATTATGTTAAGATACTGGAAGATCTTATATCCAAACAGGATTTTGTGGAAAGCTGGTTTACTACAGCTGGTGGCTTTGTTTTTGGCCGTTCTGAATTTCAACGGAGTAATTACAGCAATATATCAATTCAACTGGTTCAAAGACAACAACGAAACATTGATATCGATGGTTGGGCTAATCAGTTAAATAAAAAAATTCGACAACTGAATCTCGTCGGCGTAAATGTATTTGCCTATGCTAAAGGTATTCGAGGCTTTAGAACAAATAGAGGTGATGATGATATTAGTATTCGTATTCAAGGTCCGAAATTAAAAACATTAAAAAAAATTGGCGATGATATTACTGATTTACTCAAGCCGATTAAACAAATTAAAAACCTTGAACATTCTTATGAAAATACAATAGAAGAACTTACTGTTGAGATAAACCCATTAAGAGCTAGTTCATTTAATATATCAACCACTGACATCAGCACAGCATTGCGGATAGCAATGCGTGGAATTTCTGTTTCCGATTATATTGAAGGTGATAGACAATATAATATTCGCATGCGCCTGGCATCTGGTTTATTAAAAACTCCTTCTGCACTAAATGAGATTTTTGTAGGACATTATAATAATAAACCCATTCGTTTACGTGATGTCGCCACAATTAGACACCAATCCAGTCCTAGCAATATAATTCGCGATAAACAAAGAAGAATTGTTGAAATTACAGCTTCATTGAATAATTCAGCATCATTAAGCCAAGCGCTTGATGAAATAGATAAAGCACTCGTGAATTACACGCTACCTGATGATTATGTCCTTTATGATGGTGGCTCTAAAAAGCAACTACAAGAAGGTAATAATCTCGGTTATATTTTACTTGCCTTAGCTGTATTTTTAGTATTTGTTGTTATGGCAATTCAATATGAATCACTACGCAATCCCTTAATAATATTAAGTGGTGTACCCTTTACCATTATTGGTGTCATTTCAGGTTTATTACTTGTTAACTTGTTTATTGATCTTCCTATGTCAATGCCTATGAAGCTCGGCATAATCATGCTAACAGGAATTGTTGTTAATAATGCCATTATATTAATCGAGCAAATAGAAAATTGTCGAGATACGGGTGCAGACATTTTAACAGCAGTAATTGATGCAACCAAACAGCGTCTACGTCCTATTTTAATGACTGTTTTAACAACTGTTCTTGGAATGACACCTTTAGCACTTGGTATTGGCGATGGCGCAGAAATGTTACAACCTATGGCTATTGTTATTGTAAGTGGGCTGAGTTTTTCGGTATTAATAACGTTGTTTTTAATTCCAGTAATTTATACCGTAGCGCATCAAAAAAACTAAGTAAAAATTATTGTCCGATTATTATAAACCAGGGTTTTATGATTGATGTGTTTCCAAATTGCGCGGGCTAATACTATTTTTTCAATATCACCGCCCTTTCTGATTAATTCTTTAACTGAATCAGTATGACTTACATGCTCTATATCTTGAGCAATAATAGGACCAGCATCTAAATCCGTTGTAACATAATGACTGGTTGCCCCTATTATCTTAACGCCTCGTTCATAAGCTGAATGGTAGGGTTTTGCTCCCGGAAATGCAGGTAGAAACGAGTGATGAATATTAATTATTTTATTTTCGTATTGACTGATAAATTTTTCACTTAAAATTTGCATGTATCGTGCGAGAACGATCAAATTTATATCATTGTCTTTTAATATATCCAATATTACTTGTTCTTGTGACAATTTATTTTCTTTGGTAATCGGAATGTAAAAATACGGAACATCAAGATAGTTTGCAGATTTTTCAAGATCGCGGTGATTACTAATAATTACCGGAATATCAACTTGCCATTCTCCTGATTGATACCGTGACAATAAATCGTAAAAACAATGACTGTGTTTCGAAACAAATAAAGCAAGCTTTGTGACTTCTGTTGAGAAATGAATATCAAAATTCATTTTAAATTTATCAGCAATCAATTTTTTAAATGATGTATTAGTATCATTTTTATCTATTTTAAATTGAGATAAATCCCATTCAATTCGCATATAAAATTGACTTTATTCAATATCAACGTGTTGCTCTAAATCAATAATATTACCGTCATTATCATTAATGTAACCGGTTACAGCTGCGACAATACCAGCCTGATCCGAGCACGTTATTATGATGACAGCTGAAGCTAACATTTCGATAACAATTATCCGTTTGGGTGAAACCAGGCTAATTTATCATGTAATGAAACAACTTCACCAACAATAATTAAAGTAGGTGCTTGTACATTATTTTCTTTAACGATATCAGCTAATGTGGTTAAGTTACCTATATGAACTTTTTGGTGCTGTGTCGTTCCTTTTTCGATTAGTGCTGCAGGGGTATTTTCATCTAATCCATGTAGTGTTAATTGTTTGCATAATTCTGCGACACCATGTAACCCCATATAAAAAACAATTGTTTGTTTTGGGTGCGCTAAAGCCTTCCAATTTAAATCAATACTGCCATCTTTTAAATGACCGGTTACAAAAGTACACGATTGCACATAATCACGATGCGTTAATGGTATTCCAGCATAAGCGGCACACCCGGCTGCAGCGGTAATTCCTGGTACAACCTGAAAATTC
>CAYOHQ010000087.1:0-10674 GCA_964403805.1 uncultured Thioalkalispiraceae bacterium
CATATGGTAATACCTGGTAATATAAAATTAGAATTATTTGATGAAAATAATAAAGTAATAAAAACGGTAACTACCGGTTATCGCCGGCATATGCATCGGGTTAATAGTACATACTCGTTTATTGCTAAAGTACCGGTTGATTCACTTAATATTAGTATGGTTCGTGTAACTCATGAAATGGATACACTGTATAAATGATTATTTAGAATAATTGTAACTGTGCTTTAAGGTAAACCCGTGATTAGATTAATTAATCACGGGTTTTTTTAACTATTGTATTATTTTTGTATTATTTTAATTTTTACATCTTCAAAAGTGATGTGGTAGAAAAATGATGCCGGTGGTGGAAAATTAGTTGTTTTCTTTGGGCCTGGCATATCGTGAAACACTAAATGAAATTCAAGATCATTATGATCGACTGCACCATTTGCACTTTGCGATGGGTTATAAATATCCCCTGTTGTAGTGCGAACACTTCCATCTTTACCGCGTAATCCTTCTGTTGTCATGGTATGCCCAATCCAACTTGGAACTGGTCCGTCATAAGGGTTATCAAATGGTATTCCATTATGCGTAATTTCAGCTGGCCCCCAGGTTGCTAGTAAGTTCAACACGGTTGGTATTATCGGAGCAGCAGCAGCACTGTCGCCATGTAGATAAACATTGGTTGTAACAGGATCGGTTTTAATTAATTCAATATTATTAATTGAGGGACCCACTCTTGCGCCGGTTGGGTGATCGGGCAGTGCGAATTTTGTTTGCTGATACGTCCAGTGGCCATTTTTATCTTCCCACTCTGCTTTAATTTCACCGGTGTTATGAATTGCATCAATCTTTAATTTTAATTGTGCATTAATCATACTAGTACCAACGCCATCCCACACGAATGAATCGACTGGTTCTGCTGGTACCCCATCGACTGACGCAATCACTGGGCCAGTGACATTTCGTATTAAACGTGCATTTTTTGCCTCTATTTCATAAATTAGTTTTCCGGCTGTGGCAGTTGAAACTGACGCAATAAAAAGTGATGCTGTTGGTAATACTGTATAGATGAGAAATTTGGATAATAATTTTTCCTTCATTTTACGCTCCTTAGTAAATTGCATTTTTATAGAATGTAATTCTTAAGAGCCTATCTTATAGTAATAGTTTCATCCAAATTTAAGTTTATTTTAATAAATGACTAATTAAATATTACATAATCATGTTATGTATATTTTATGAACATAATTTAAAAGAATCTATTTTTGTTGGTATGAATTTATTTTACTATCAATTCTGTTTTCACAATACTGGTTCTGTTTGCAGCACCGGAATAAATAATATTAAAGGCTTTGTTATCACGGAGATCGCCAAACATAAACTGCGGGTTATAACTTGCCGCTTTATCCAGAGTTATCATCACATCTTTGGTTTGTCCTGGCGATAACTCAACACTGGTTATCGTTCGAGGTGTGGTTAGTGCAAAACCATCAACATTGTATAATGTGAATGGAACTTTAGATGTGCCAGACATAATGCTGAATGTTGCATTGGTTGAATGAATGCCCATTAAGCGTATGACTAAATTTTTATTTTGTCCCGGTGTTAAAGTAATTGTTTTACTCAATAAAGGATTAATTTTTGTGCTGTTACCTTCTTCACCATTAATTAAAAAATAGCGGGGATTGTAATCTGCAAAAATAGTACTGTCGTCTTTTGCTGCTGTAGTGTGATAAGCCGGATCAACCGTGCTTATCATCATGATCCATTCATCATCAAAAGTGATTTTTTTTAAGTCATTTATCCATTTAGGATTAGTGGCACTTTTAACTACAAATGCACCGTACATCCCCATTTCAAGATGTTTAATGGTGTGCACATGGCAGTGATACATGTGGCTGCCAACAAAGCGATCATCTACTCGGATATTATTCGGGTCACTATTTATTTGATAATTAAACCCATTACGAAGATCCACAGACGAGCCATTATTACTTGCTTCTGCTTGAAAAGTTTCCGGGACACCATCAAAATTAGTTTCCATATCAAGTCCATGCAAGTGGATTGTGTGTCCAATATAGGGGTTAGCATCAGTAATAGGACCAGTTTTTTCTTGTGGCGCCATGTGCATGTTTAACGTAACATTTGCTGTTGCTCTCGCATCCATTGTTAATGTTGGACTTGGTAATGTTTTAGCTTGGGATGCGGGGCACATACCAGCCATACCTGCGCCAGAAGTACCAGCACAAAAAACCCAAAAATCCACGGCTTGATTGTCACTCATTGTTTTTGTGATTTTTGTAACTGATAAATTAAGTGCTGGAGCAACGATATCGGGTAATGCAATTTCCTGTACTATTTTTTCTGCATAAGCCACTGAGCCATTTACAGTTGTTAGTGTAATCGCAGTTGCAATAATAGAATTTTTAATTAATTTTATATTCATTGTAATGACTCCTATTTGCCAACGATCATGGCTGCTGTGCCATTAAGATAAACACCGTTACCGGTTTCCAATTGCGCAGTATGAACGTGCATTGGATAATGACCGACTTGATCAATTTTATACAACATCATTGCAGTCTGATTAGGTTTCACATTAATGGTATCTTGATATTCAAATTCATTTAGTCTGACACCATTCCGGCTAATAACCTGAAAGTGAGTACCATGAAAGTGAAGCGATTGTGAGTATTGGCCGGTATTTGCAATTCGAACTAACACTGTTTCACCTATTGTTCCTTCAATTATCGTACTAGGGTCTTCCATTGCCTGAAAACCATTCATACCATTCATTAAAAAGTAATTGGCTTTGTAACTTGCAGTTGTAACATTGGCAGCACCATCGTTTTTATTATTGTTTATCGCTACGGTGTTATAGTTTTTATAGTCTAAGTCAGCAATTACCCAGGTAACTTCTTTTGTAAAAGACGGTCCACCTGTCCATGCAACATTACCCAGGTTGGCAGCAGGGCGAACAATCATTACACCGTATAAACCTAATGATTGATTTACACCAGTAATTAGAGCATCTCGATATATATAAATACCTTCAGTTTTAGGTGTGATGGTATAGCTTGTCGTATTACCTACTGCGATTGGTGTACCTTTTGGTGTAATATTCATTTTCGAATTGATGAAACTAAAATCATGAGCTGTCGCTAAATTATTCTTAACACTAACCGTAACGGTTTTGTTTATTTCGGCATCAATTGTAGTGCCGGGAACAATAGTATTACCGGCAGGATTTGATTCAATATTACTAAATCCCCAAACATCGAGCTCTTTGGCGCCAAAATTAGTATCCGGACTATTTTTAATACTGACTGTTCCTTGCTGTATAAATAGCGAATAATTTAATTTGGGTTTAATTGAAGGATCGGGTATTGGTGTTGGATCAGGCTTAGGATCGGGTTGTGGATCAGTCGCTTTTTGAGCTGTTGTTGAGCCACCGCCACATGCAGTTAAAAAGATTAAACTTGCACCAAAAATTAAACTCTTTTGTCGTAATTTTTCCATCGTACCGATTCCTTCGTGTAACTGGTTAATAGGTTTTATTTATATTAGCATTTACTAATTTAGTATACAGTAGCAAATACCATAACATTGTGATGGGATTCACAGTAACATTTTTTGTGGGAAAATATATCACATTTATACAATATTGTTCTTTTCTATCGGTAGTCCAGCAATTTTCCATTCCGGATAACCATCTTCAAGTCGATGTGCTGTTAAGCCTTTTTCGCGCAATCGCGCAACGGCATCAAACGCCAGGATGCAATGAGGTCCACGACAGTAAGCAACAACTTCTTTACTATTGACAAGCTCATCAAGTCTTAGTTCTAATTCATTTATTGGGATATTGATGGCTCCCGATACATGACCGGCAGCAAATTCATCGGTAGGGCGAACATCCAGAACAGTGACTAAATTATCACGAACACGATTGATTAATTCATCACGTGGAATGGGTTCAAGTGAATCTTTCACGGTTAAAAACGCGTTAACCAGTCGATCAACATCGGCAACATGGCGTTCGGCTACTGTTCGCAAAGCATCTAATAAGCCGATCACGTCATCACCACTGATGCTGTAATAGACTTTTAAACCTGCTTTTCGTGAGGTAACTAAGCCAGCTTGCCGTAGTTGTTGTAAATGTTGGGAAGTATTGGCAACGGTTAATCCTGCTACGTTGGCCAGTTGTTCGACACTGCGTTCAGTCTGTGCCAAAAATTCGAGTAATTCCAATCGGTTAGCATTGCCTAATGTCTTACCGACACGGGCAAACTGTTCAAAAAGTTGTTGTTTAAAATTTCCACTTGACATTTCGCTCACCTATTTTATAATTCAATTAATCACTTGATTAGTTGTAGTCTATGCTACGAGTATAGCATAGTGTGTTTTATAAGAGGTTTTTCAATGGATATAACTGAATTTGTAATGACGAATGAAAAGAACATCAGAATGGGCTTTTTCTTTGGTATGTTAATAGTGATGGCGCTCTGGGAAATTGCTGCGCCACGTAGAGCTTTAACCGTTTCCAAAACCGTTCGCTGGATTAATAATTTGGGTTTGGTGTTTTTTAATAGCTTTTTATTGCGTGTAATTTTTCCCGCTGCTGCTGTGGGTGTGGCTAGCTTCGCAAATTCCAATGGTTGGGGCTTACTCAATTATTATGATGTGCCATTTATAGTTGCTTTAATAGTCTCCATTATCGCGATGGATTTTGTTATTTACCTGCAACATGTTTTGGTTCATGCCATCCCTGTCTTGTGGCGCTTGCATCGAGTGCATCATGCCGATCCGGATTATGATGTAACTACTGGAGCACGATTTCACCCGATTGAAATACTATTCTCAATGTTGATCAAGTTTGCAACTATTGTTGTTTTAGGCCCCCCCGTTGTTGCCGTTGTAATTTTTGAAATTATGCTTAACGCAACGGCAATGTTTAATCATGCCAATGTTCGTTTGCCATTAGGCTTGGATAAAGTCTTGCGCTTATTTATAGTCACTCCTGATATGCACCGGGTACATCATTCAATTGAAGATGATGAAGCGAATAGTAATTTTGGTTTTAGCTTACCGTGGTGGGATCGACTGTTTGGAACGTATCGCGATCAACCCAGAGCAGGACATCACGACATGACAATTGGCATTCATCATTTTCATGACGCAAAGCAAGTCTCATGGTTACCCGGTATAATGACATTACCGTTTAAAGGAAAAATTTCAGAATATGCAATTAATCGTCGTCAATGGCGTGGGGATGAGAATGGGCCTAAATAATATTCTAAAATTAGATATGAAAAAAATAATACGTTTAGTCATTATAGTGCTGCTAGTTGCTGGCATAACTGCAACAATCGTTTATCGCGATCAACTCGATGCCTCTGCATTGGAAAATTGGGTGAATAATGCCGGTATCGCAGGGCCTATAGTATTTATGCTGATCTATGCGATTGGAACACTCTTTTTTTTCCCCGGTTCAGTGTTAACTTTGGCCGGTGGGGCATTATTTGGGCCGGTATATGGCACTTTATATAATCTGACAGCAGCAACCATTGGTGCCATTATATCTTTTATTACTGCACGTTATTTGGCTCATGATTTTGTCGAAGCAAAAACCGGAGGAAGACTTAAAGCTTTAAAACAAGGTGTGGAAGGAGAAGGGTGGAAGTTTGTTGCATTTGTGCGTCTGGTGCCATTATTTCCCTTTAATTTATTGAATTACGCTTTGGGTTTAACAAAAATAAAACTTAGTCATTATTCAATAGCCACCTATATTTGTATGTTTCCGGGTGCCTTGGCTTATACATATATAGGCTACGTTGGCCGCGAGGCACTGGCTGGTGATGAATCTGTTATTCAGAAAGTAATGATTGGAATTGCCTTACTTGCGATTGTAGGTTTCTTACCAGGTATAATTGGTAAATTACGTGCCAAACCAATGATGAGTGTAGAAACGTTAAAACAAAAAATCGAAAATAATGATGACATCTTAATTTTAGACGTGCGCACTGCAGAAGATTTTATAGGAGAACAAGGGCATATTAGCAACGCTGTTAATATCGCTATTGAAGATCTGCCTGAGCAATTAAATAAGTTGGATGATCACATTGATAAAACAATTGCCATTGTTTGTCGCAGTGACCGACGTTCGGTTAAAGCAGCAAAAATATTAAATAAAAATGGTTTTGTTGATGTCCATGTCACCAAAGGTGGTATGACCAGTTGGAACGATAATTCTTATCCCGTTGAGTCACGTGAATATCGATCTGATTGACAGTTGACATTAATCTCCCCATCTTTCAGGATACAAAAATGGATAAAAACCTTACGCAACAAATTGTTCGAATAATTACCATTATTCCATAGGAATGGCTAGATTTAGTTAACGAAGGTAGTATGAAGAAAATAGCAGTTTTCGGTAAACCCGGTAGTGGTAAATCCACTTTAAGTAAAAATCTGGCATCAGCTACAAGCATAAAATTGCATGCATTAGATTTAATTGAGTTTAACAAAAATGGCGATCGAGTAGATAGTAAAACGTACAATGAAAAACATGAAAATATACTGTCTTCTGATAGCTGGATTATAGATGGTTTTGGACCAATTGAGTCATTTTACAAACGACTGGATGTAGCTGACACAGTGATCTATATTGATTTACCTTATGTTTTCAGTTATTGGTTAGTGACAAAGCGATTATTAAAAGGCTTGGTTGTCAACCCCGAAGGCTGGCCTGATGGTAGTTCAATTTTAAAAGGAACTTTTGAAAGCTATAAAGTATTAAAACGTTGCCCAAAGTTTTGGAACGATAGCTTTATGCAAAAATTGGAAAAGATATCAACTAATAAATCGTTATATGTCATTCGGACAATTTCTGAATTAAATAGCTTCGTTCATAAATTACAACTATCGCCTACCGTAGGCATGTAAAAAGTCACATAATAATATTCAAACTGAGGTGTTTATGGAAAAGCAATGGTTAACTAAATTAAAAGGAAGTCACTGGATTGGGAAAGGAGAGCTCTGGCTCGATTCTGAAGGAAATAAAACTGAGATATATGATTGTCAATTACAGGTTGAGAGTGATGCTATAAATTATACATGGACTTATGATGGCGAAAATAAAAAAGGAAATTTTACATTTAATGAAACTGGCGCAACCTGGATTGATAATTGGCATCAACCAGAACCGGCAAACTGTATAGATGTAAATGACGCCTGGGGTTTGTTTACTGTTAAACATACCTATCAAGTACCATCAAATCCAAGTTGGGGCTGGCAAAGTAAACTGACTGAACGGCCAGACGGTACTTTAGTTCTGCAAATGACAAACATTGCGCCATGGGGTGAGGAAGGGCGAGCCGTACGAATGATTTTCTCAAAAGCCAAATCTTAGAGTGTATTGTGAATAAAACCGAAAAAATCGCTTGTTCGTATAACCCATAAGAAGGTATTAAAAGAACTTGAATTAAAATTTCTCTTTTGATGAAAATATGACAACATATACAAAAATAGAGATTCTTAATAGTGATATAACGCAACTTGAAGTTGATGCTATTGTTAATGCCTCAAACAATTCGTTGTGTGGTGGAGGTGGTGTTGATGGGGCAATCCATCGCGTTGCGGGGGAAGATCTTTTAAACGAATGTCGAACACTAAATGCTTGTAAGACAGGTTATGCTAAATTAACAAAAGGCTATAATTTACCGGCTAAATATGTAATTCATACGGTTGGACCTGTTTGGTATGGCGGTCATAAAAACGAGGAAGAATTACTTACTTCCTGTTATCGGGAATGTATAAAAATAGCAAACCATCATAATTTTAAATCATTGGCTTTTCCGGCTATTAGTTGCGGTGTATATCGATTCCCTGTGTTACGAGCATGTGAAATCGCAATTGATGAAGTTGTGCGTTTAAAAGATACAACTACGTTACAATACATTCTATTTTCAAGTTTTAATAGTAATGTAGAGCAGGCCCTGAAGAAAATGCTAGCTAACTATGAATGAATACACAGATAGTTATTTTATTTCGAATACCAATGTATAACCTTAATTAACCAAAAAAAGGTTTTACAACCATTATAGTAATTACTAGTAAGAACCAAGTTATTAAGTTATCGGTGTCCTACATCTCCTCGTTTAAAAGATTTTTGTGTGACTATAAATTACTAGTTTTATATACAGCTAGCTACTTGTCACACTTTTATTGTAACTATTAACCAAACAGCAGAAATTTTACATGTATGATTTTGCTTCTTCTCCTGGATCTGGTAGACCTGCAATTTTCCAGGCGGCAACGCCATGGCTGGGAAATAACTCAGTAATACAATTTGGTCCGAGTTTTGACTCATGGCATATAAGTCGTGAAGCGGTTATTGAGCCGGTTTTGAAAAAATGATTTCTTAGATGTTTAATAACAGAAAATTGATTTTTAGTTAATTCTCCAAGACCATTATTAAATGCAATATTTTGTGCAATTCCTTCAGTCCATTCGCTTGTATTTCTGAGGAAACCTTCTTCATCAAATTCAGATTTATTTGTTAAATTATTTTTAATTTCCATAAAATACTCCTGAAATAAGAAATTATTACTATGTTTAATATATAGGTTGTATTAATTTCGTGATCAAGAAAAATGAGAAATTAAAAAATGATTTCATGGATATATTGATAATATCGATGTTATCGATTGTTTTGTAATAAGAAATATTTATTACCAAGAGGGTAAGAAGAGTGTAAGTAATTAAAAACAGTTAGAGAAATATAATTCATAAGGATATTATTATAAATTTTAGAACACTTGATTATTATAAGCTGTATTCTATTATCTTATTATAAGCAACCCATTCTAGGGAGTTAATCATGATTATACGAACAACAACTGATCCAATTTCTCTTCAGGAAGTTTTAGATCCAATTAATCATCCCTGTGTCTACGATGGTGATGGTGATAATGGCCTGGAAATATATTTTGAGAATGAAGCGAATCGTCAAATTTATCTTGATATGAAAATGGATAACAAAATAGTATTAGAAGGTAACAATACAGAGGATTATGTAGCAGAAGGATAGTCGTTAGAATTAATACATTTAGACATCATTAACGCGGTATTATCAGGAGGTGCGTTATGGACAGACAATTATTTTATTTATTACCTGACATTAAACATACAAATGAAGTTTGTCATGATTTAATTAAGTGGAAAATTCCAGGCAGTAGTTTACATGCTGTAATGAATAAAAAAGAAAATATAAAAGAAGTCAGTGATGTCCATACTTTAAAAGAGACAGATCATGATGAAATCGTAGAAAATAATTATTGGGAACTTAATATTGCACTATTTTGTTTTTCATTCGTGGTTTTTATTAGTATGGTAATATTACAATCAGGTATGTATTTATTAATACCATTTATGGTTATGGTTGCATGTATTGCTGTTGCTATCTATTCCATAATCGAAATTCCACACGTTCATTGGAAAGAATTTAAAAATGCTATTCCACATGGAGAAATATTATTAATTATTGATGTCCCAATTAAACTGATGCATTACGTTGAAACTATTGTTCATCGACGGCATCCTGAAGCACTCGCAGGTGGTGTTTGCTGGAAAAAATAATGTTAATTTAATAAAATTTTTATTAGAGTATTGTTATGTTTAAAATTTAATACAGCATTACACATTCACGAATATCTGCTGTTACATGTTCTCGTGTAGCCAAAATACATCATCAATCCATTTTCCTTTCAAACTACTACAAAATCGTTCGACCGAGCTATTATGTTGTGTTTTAATGATATTAGACATAATGTTAGTGTGTATTTGTCTAGAGGATAAAAATATGATACTAAAAAACTAAGTTCATACCTGATTTTTCTTGTTATCACATTTAGCGGATTTTCTTCCTACGGATTCTCCGTTTAAAGGACTTCGAGCCTCTTTTTACACGAGCCGTTTTTACAAATGTTAGTTTAGTTACCATTGCAATTGAAGAACCAAGGTCGGTTGATGCATCAAAGCTTGTTGCTTATCTAGGTAATCCAGCAACACCTAGGGTTGAACCTAATTAAGTCATTGATTATTAAGATTATAGAGGTAAGAAATGCTGTATACAGCTAAAGAATTAGTCGATCAGGTGCGGTTGATGTATGTGGGCATGACCCGAGCAAAATCTCAATTACTTATTAGCGCTAGCGGGGATACAGTATTTACTCAACGTCTGGTTGATTTGGTAGCACCTTGAACAACTAATCATAAAGATAAGAATTATTTTGGCGAAATCAGGGTCAGAGCAGAATTAATTATATTTTGCTCTGACCCCGATTCCAAAAATACTCGGTAAAGGTGAATCACCTGAGTTCAATGATATTAAACGTGCTACTAATTTAGTATTACGAAGCTTGATATTGTGGATTATAGTTATTTTTATTCTTTCGTATTTTGATTATATTCGGTAATAAAATTCTACTAATACAACACTCGATTATTTTTATAAATACAGATTACCTCTATAACAGTAGCATGCAACTGATAGTTGTCGTAATATGTTTGATAACTATTACGATAAGGTCATAACTACCTAGAAAGATAAAAAATGTTTATAAAGAAGTAAAGTTCATATCGGACTTTATTAAGAACAAGGAAGGCTCAAATGTCATTATTATCTATACG
>CAYOHQ010000088.1:0-10605 GCA_964403805.1 uncultured Thioalkalispiraceae bacterium
ATCAAGCCGTTATTCTAACTCGCTTGTTAGGTGGTGATGGTTTGCGTAGCCAGGGTGTTCGGGCGTCCTGGTTATTACCAACGGACTGGTATTCGGAATTGTATACCGGGATACAAAATGCCAAAGGGGAAACGGCCAGTAGTTTTTTAAGTGTCACGGGTGACACTGTTGCGGATCACACTTTGCTTGACAGAACGGCGCAAAATTCCGGTGACCTGTTGTATTCGGCACGGTGGTTAAACGGGCTTGATGTGTCCGATACCATCAGTATGAATGTCGGGCTTTCAGGTTTATGGGGCCCCAATGCCAGTGGTACAACAACCGACACTAAAATTGCGGCAGCCGATCTTTACCTTAAATGGCAAGCCGCTAGCAGTCAACGCGGGTTTCCATTTGTAACCTGGCACACCGAGTTATTAAAACGTCGTTATGAAGCTGGCGATCCCGGTGATGTTACACAGGAAGTATTATACGATTCGGGTCTTTTTACTCAGGCACTCTGGGGATTTTCTCCGAAATGGGTAGCCGGGTTACGCTGGGATTACGCCAGTGCCGAAGGTGATACTCATGCGGATCCGATGCGCGATACGCGTAAACGTTTGTCACCAAATATAACCTGGTATCCCACTGAATACAGTAAATTGCGTTTGCAATATAACCGCGACTGGACAGAACACCTGACAGATAAAAAGGCGAATTCAATCTGGTTGCAAGTTGAATTTAATATCGGCAGTCACATGGCGCACACGTTTTAGGAGAACAACATGAAAAAATGTTATAAATATATTATTGCTTTAATGCTTGTCATTATTACACCGGTAAGTGCTTATGCCGGGTTACGCGTTGAAACAACAACAGAGGATATTGCTGCAATTGCACAGGCAGTTGGAGGTGATTTTATTGATGTCCATAGCCTGACACTTGGTTCACGGGATCCGCATTTTGCTGTTGCCAAACCGAGTATGATTCGGCGTGTGTATCGTGCCGATTTATTATGTGTGATTGGTGCAGATATGGAAATTGGCTGGTTACCACCATTATTACAATCTGCGCGGAATAATCGCGTACAACCCGGCAATTCTGGTTATTTGGATTTATCGTTATCCATACCGCTGCTTGGGAAACCAACGACGACGATCACACGGGCGATGGGCGATGTTCATGCAAAAGGGAATCCCCATTACTGGCTGGATCCAAGAAATGGTATTCGAATGGCCAAAGCCATTGCAAAACGGCTCGGCGAACTCGATGCGCAACATGCTGCGGATTATAAAAAAAATGCGGAGTTATTTGAAAAAATAATGACGACCAAAATAGCTGAATGGCAAAAAGCGTTACAGTTTTTAAAAGGTAAGAAAGTTATTAGTTATCACACTTCATTTATGTATCTAGCTAGTATTTTTGGTTTTAACATAGTTGCTCAAGTGGAGCCGATCCCCGGTATCGCACCGAGTGCCGCATCGTTAAGTAAATTGATAAACAGAATCAAAAATGATCATATTAATTTACTTATTTTAGAACCATATTATGAGCGCCGTTCTTCTGCATACCTTAACGAGCAAACTGGTATCAAAGTAAAAGTGGTGCCGCAGTCGGTTGGTGCCCGGGATGATATTAAAAACTATATGGATTTATTCGATGCTATTGTTAAAACACTCAAATCATCGGGAGTAAAATAATATGGATGCATGGCAAATATTATTTCCAGCCTTTGTGATGAGTGCGTTAATGATAATAACCCACACCTATCTTGGCTTACACGTTTTGGAACGCGGCATTATCTTTGTTGATTTGGCTTTGGCTCAAATAGCGGCATTGGGTGCCAGTGTTGCTTTTTTATTGGGGCATGAGGCTCACGGAATAGAAGCACAAGTTTTTGCATTTGGTGCAACATTAATTGCGGCATTAATGTTTACCGGATTACATAAATTGTCTGGGAAAATTGCACGTGAGGTGACCATTGGTTGCATATACGTTGTCGCAACAGCATTGTCTTTGGTCATTTTAAGTCGAACGGCGCAAGGGATGGAAGAACTTAAATCCTTATTTAATGGCAATATTTTATGGGTACGTTGGGAGGATGTCGCACTGGTTGCCAGTGCCTATGGTTTACTGGTTTTGCTGCATTTATTTCAACGTAAACGTTTTTATGCATTGTCTTTTCAAACAAACAACACTACACGGCCAGCTCTGATATGGGAATTTTTGTTTTTTGCATCGTTTGCGGTGGTCATAACCCTGGCAGTTAATATTGCCGGTATCTTGCTGGTGTTCGCATTTTTAATCATCCCGGGATTTAGTGCATCATTACTGGTTGGGTCATTCGGTTTGCGTCTGATGTTAGGCTGGGTATTGGCCTTGGTCAGTAGCATGATTGGGCTTTGGTTATCTTTTATTGCCGATTTACCGGTGGGAGCAACCGTTGTTTCGATAATTGGATTGTTACCACTGGTGGCAGTGCTAGTGAAAACAGCGTTGAAAAAATCGAATATTGTGCCTGAAAAAGCCTAATAAAAAATTATAACTCTATGATATATAATGTATTTTAGCTTTGTTTAGATGTTTGGTCCGGGTTTGATTTATACTGTACAATTAAAAATCCACAAATATACTTAATTTTCAGGAATCTTATTGAATGAAACAATTTAGTCTACTCTTTTTGTTAGCTCTTTTTTTATCAAGTAATGGTTATGCATTTCAATCTAAAATAGAAATCGTTGAGCAATTTGATGATATAAAAATGGTCGCATTTATTAGCATGAAGGATATTAAAAGCAATCCCGAATGGAATCCAAACTTAACTGCTGCTCCCTTGAGTGTAGCTGAAGCTATTCAGGCCGTTAAACATTTTGTTAAAACGTCAGGCACCCTTAATGCGATAAAAGAAATCGAAATCAGAAATGTCCCAAAACATGATAAACAATGGCACTATCTGATTAAAGTTGTTAATAATTCAATGAATTCAAAATTTGATATTTATGTTGTATTAATGAGCGGCAAGGTTATTCAAGGAATTATTGAACCTCAAGGCTATAAATAGCATCTACTGTAAATGCACGTTGTAGCGTTGATTTGCTATCAAGTGGCTATGCCTTTGATTTTAAGTGAATTCGAAGATAGATATATCTTATGAGCAAACCACAAACTATTGGCTTACTTGCCCGTGCTGCAGGGGTAAACATTGAAACTATCCGTTATTATCAGCGAGTTGGTTTAATTCAGGAACCCAAAAAACCCGCTACAGGGTATCGTGTTTATCCACCTGAAACAGTGGATCGCATAACATTCATTAAACGGGCTAAAGATTTAGGTTTCAGTCTAAAAGAAATCATTGAGCTGCTGGAGCTAGGCGATGGTCATTGCCTTGATATGCAGAATCGGGCTGAAAATAAACTTACTCATATTGACCAGCAGATTAAAGACTTAAAAAAACTCCGTAACACCCTCGACACTCTCATTAAAACCTGCCAAACCGGCGCTGATAAAGCGCATTGCCCCATCGTTGAAACCTTAACGGGTAAACGATAAGTTATTGATTTTCTAGTTAATTTCCAACTTTAAATTAAATAAAGTTATTATTATAAAAACCTGCTTGACTCTGGGCTTATGTACAGGGTTTAAACTTGCCTTAGAATCAGGAATTTTACGAATTAAAAGTAGCGAGGGTATACAGTATGACGTCGAAAACAAATAATGGTTCCACTGGTGGTTCAAATAAAGGCTCAATGCTCGCAGCAGTGGCGGCTGCGATTGGTGCATCGGTGTGTTGTGTCGGGCCTTTGGTGTTACTCGCGCTCGGAATCGGTGGTAGCTGGATAAGCACATTAACAGCTCTCGAACCGTATCGCCCCATTTTTATCGGCATTACTCTGCTGTTCCTATTTTTAGCTTTTCGAAAATTGTATTTAATTCCACGCCAGTGTGCACCTGACGATGCCTGTGCAGTGCCGAGCACGTTACGAAACCAACGGATTATTTTTTGGATTGTCACGGTGGTGTTAATCGCCCTGGTTACTTTCCCTTATTATGGCTTAATGTTTTTTGAATAAATTAGAAGGAGATTAGAGATGAATCGAATCAATTTTTTACCACAGGTAGTGTTTATTTTTTTTGCAAGCATGTTATTTTCTGTCAACGCAATTGCAGTGCAAAGTAAAACTGTAACACTTGATGTTCCGGGAATGACTTGTAAATTTTGCCCGATAACCATTCGAAAAGCGCTTGAGAAAGTGCCCGGTGTCATTGAGGCAAAAGCCGATTATGAAACAAAAACGGCAACGGTAACGTTTGATCCGGATAAAACCACGGTTGATAAATTAACAGCGGCAACAAAAAATGCTGGTTATCCGTCAACCTTAAAGAAAAATTAATATTTTAATAATTCATAAATAAGGAGAAACACAATGCGATGGTTTACCAGTTTATTTGATAAAACAGGATCACTAGGTGTATTAACTGCAACTATGGGCTGTGCCTCGTGTTTCCCGGCTTTGGGTTCATTTGGTGCGGCGATTGGATTAGGTTTTTTACATCAATATGAAGGTTTATTTTTAAATACTTTATTACCACTTTTTGCTGCCTTTGCCTTACTTGCTAATATCATTTCTTATTTTAATCACAAGATATGGTATCGCGGTTTACTTGGAATTGCCGGTCCAATCATGGTGTTGCTCACTATGTTTCCACTATGGGCATATAACTGGAGTACCTATTTATTGTATGCCGGTATTGTATTGATGCTCGCTGTATCTATTTGGGATATTTTTTCACCTGCGCACAAAGTCTGCAGTAGTTGTGAAGTCCCTGAAGAATCCCCCGTAAGCTAAAAAACGGATTAACCTTGAATGAATAAAAATGAAATTGGCTGAACAAAATCAACAATCAGAAAAGTCTAATACTGATTTATTACAAATTAGTAACTATTTTATTCAGGCATTCCCGGCAATGAATAAACTGGAACAACAAATAGCTTTGGCAATTTATCGTTTATTAGCGTTGGCTAAACCGGTAACAATTGAGTCCATTGTAAAAGTGACCTCTCACAAAAAAGAGCTAATTGATAATATTGTACATTCATGGCCGGGTGTGTTTTTCGATGATGACAACGCAATTATTGGTTTTTGGGGGATCACTATTGCCGAAATGCCGCACCGCATGACGATCAACGAACACACAGTTTATGCCTGGTGTGCCTGGGATGCGTTATTTATTCCGGAGTTAATTAATGTCACTACCTGGGTAAACTCTGAGTGTCCTGTCACCAAACAGAATATTGAGCTGCAGGTTTCACCAACACAGGTTAAAGCAATCAATAATGAGAATGTTGTGGTGTCTTTTTTAAAACCGGATATGGATGATTTTAATAATGATATCACTGCAAGTTTTTGCCACTTTGTATTTTTCTTTGCTAATCGAAAAGCCGGTGAACAGTGGTGTACTGAACAACCGAATACTTTTTTACTCTCATTAGACGATGCATTTACGGTAGGTAAACAGATAAATGCAGACCGCTATAAATTAACACTATTAAAAGGATAGATGACATGACAACAGTTAATATCGAAATCAATGGCATGACTTGTGACCACTGTGCCCAAACTGCACAAGATGCTTTGAATGCGCTTGATGGAGTTAAGGCATCGGTATCGTATAATGAAGGACAAGCCTCGATTGAAACGCAAGGCGCTGTCGATAATAGCCAATTATTAAAAGCAATTGAGTCTAAAGGTTATAGTGCCAGCTTGATTAATGACGATGGTACTAAAACCGGATCCGGCGGTAGCGGCTTGCATATTGCGATTGTGGGTACCGGTTCTGGTGCTTTTGCAGCTGCGATTAAAGCGGCAGAGCAGGGTGCAACGGTAACGATTATTGAAGGTGGCGATGTCATTGGCGGAACCTGCGTGAATATTGGTTGTGTACCATCGAAAATTTTTATTCGCGGTGCCAGCATTGCACATCTACAAGGTCATCATGCTATTGACGGTGTGGCACTCAACACGCCTGCAATCGACCGCAAAGCCATGATGGAGCAACAACAAGAATGGGTAGAGAAATTACGTTATGCCAAATACGAAAGTATTTTAGAAACCAACCCAGGTATTAATTTAGTACGTGGTATGGCTAAATTTAAAGATGCCGGTACTTTAATTGTCACTAAAAAAGACGGCACAGAAAAAGAAATCAAAGCTGATAGAATTTTGTTAGCCGTTGGTGCGAGCGCATCCATTCCGAATGTGTCGGGTTTAAAAGACACGCCTTATTGGACGTCTACCGAAGCACTTATCGCCGATGCAGTACCAAAGCATTTAATTGTTCTCGGCGCATCCGTAGTGGCTCTTGAATTAGCACAAGCGTTTAAACATATCGGTGCTGAAGTAACAGTATTAGCACGTTCAAGTTTATTATCAAAAGAAGATTCAGAAATTGGTGATGGCTTAACAAAAGTGTTTGAAGATGAAGGCATTACTGTAAAATTAAATACTTCACCCGAGTCGGTCAGCTTTGATGGCAAACAGTTTATCCTTAAAACCAATAATGGTGATGTGACGGGTGACAAATTATTGGTCGCCACCGGACGTGCGCCCAATTCTGCAGCACTGGATCTGGATAAAGCCGGTGTTAAAACTGATAAACGCGGAAGTATTATTATTGATGATCATATGCGCACCAATGTTGCAAATATTTATGCTGCCGGTGATTGCACCAGTCAACCGCAATTCGTTTATGTTGCTGCTGCTGCCGGAACACGCGCAGCACGTAACATGACCGGTGATGATGTGGCGATAGATTTATCAGTCATGCCGGCAGTGGTCTTTACCGATCCCCAAGTGGGTACGGTTGGCCTGACGGAACAACAAGCCAAAGATCAAGGTCTGGAAGTTGACAGCCGAACACTCGATCTGGAAAACGTACCGCGTGCTTTAGCCAACATGGACACCCGTGGTTTTATCAAATTGGTGGCCGAAAAAGACAGTGGCCGTATCGTCGGTTGTCAGGTATTGGCTCACGAAGGCGGTGAGATTATTCAAACTGCAACATTGGCTATTAGTAATCGTATGACCATTGACTCACTTGCTAATCAATTGTTTCCATATCTAACCATGGTGGAAGGCTTAAAATTAACGGCACAAACATTTAATAAAGATGTGAAACAACTATCGTGTTGTGCCGGGTAATTAACTAAAGTGCGTCAATGAATATTATTACGACTGCAATAATAACCGTTCTACGCATTCGGGGTTATCAGTGGATTAGCGGCATTACTTTTGTGTTTTTTCTACTGTTATACCTGATGACATTACCGGCATCGTATGTTGGTGGTTATAGTAGTATCGAAGCCTTAAGTTATTTAACGCCGGTTTTGGTGTTTTATTCAATTCTTATGGCGTTATTGGTTGCACTACTAATGCCGATGATGATTTATTTAATCCGGCAGGGTCAAAAAGCCAGTAAGTCGTCTGCGGCGGGTGGTTTACTGGTGGGTATTTTGGCACCGATGTTATGTTGCTCGCCTATTTTACCGATTCTGATGGGTTTTATTGCCAGTTTACTTCCAACCCTGGTTGGTGGAGTTGGTATTCGCTTACAGGCGTTTATTGCTACCCACCAGATAGAATTACTGACAGCAGCCAGTTTGTTATTATTGTTTGCGTTGTTTCAAAATGCAAAAAAAATTGGCAATGGACAACATTGTAAGGTTTAAGGATGAATGCGTATACCATTTCAAAATTAGCGGCAGATGCCGGCGTCAGTGTGCATATTATTCGAGATTATGAATTGCGTGGTTTGATTCGCCCTTGTGAATGCACTCTAAACGGTTATCGAATTTATAACAAACAATCATTACAGCGTTTGGAGTTCATCTTAACAGGCAAGGCAGCAGGAATTTCTTTAACCGAGCTTTCCAGCTTGTGTCAGGCAATTGACAGTAGTAACATAAAAAAAATAGACAGTCATCTCGAACGGATACATTATTTTCTTGAAAAAAAGATAAATACACAACATGCATTTAAACAACAACTCGGGAAAATAAAATCACTGAAATAATGTCGTTATTTTAATATTGTAATTTCGACATAAAGTGTTTTACCGGCAAGCTCATGATTGCCATTAACGGTAACGGTATCTTTGCTTATTTTCGTTATTCTAACCAGACACTTTCCTTTAGGGGTGTTGGCATAAATTGATTGAAGTAATTTTAACGGTTCGTTAGCTTTAAAAGCTTGCCGTTTTACCTGAAATATCAAAAATGGATCAAACTCACCAAAGGCTTCCTTTGGTGATAGTGTTAGTTTAATTGCTGTGTTTTCAGTTTTTATATTTTCTTGAGCATTTATGACTGCTTGCTCTATTGCCGGTAGTACACTGCCATCGCCCGGAGTAAATGTTAATGGGCTGTATTTAGATGATTGTTCCAGAATTGTACCGCGTTTATCCTGGATGATGTATTGTATAGTGAAGGTATTGTTATTCATAGTATAGTTATATTTTACTGATTATTCATATTGGAAGCTGGCAATGAATTAATTATATTCATTGCCAGTTTATCAATAGCTTGTCTAAGTTTTTTAATTGAGTGCAAGTAACCATTTTTAGTTAGTTTATCTGAAAAGTTAAATGTTTTATTAAGGATTAACTTGTTATTTTTTTGATAAAACCAGTATTGTCCACTGACTATAATTGTTGCATTGTCTGTAGCATGAAACTGATCAAATTCCAAACTGAAATTAAATTCTGTTTTTTTATTATTTAAACCGGTATTGCGTTCAAATTGATAATAATCTGTTTTTTCATTTAATGACATAACTAATGTTTTTTCAATAGCTTTATCTAGCGGTTCAGCCCAATTGTGATAACTGGCAACATTAATTTGATATTCACCAATTTGCATAATAATACCTTCCTGTTGTAAAAATTCCGCTAAATGTACAGGACCAACAACAACATGATGTTTATTTTTTAATGTCTGATTATCAACTATTGAATTTGGGTAATTATTGTTGAGTGATAAACTGTAGTATTTTACTTTTTCAGGTGAGGAGGAGCATGATAGTAAAATAGTTGCTAAGAAAATGTAAAAAAACACAATAAAATTTAACTTCTTCATTATCATCATTGATTGATACCTTTAGGTTCAATATCTTCATCTTTGTTATCTCCAAATATTAAGCTGTTAGGTTTACGATTGAGCTGTGATAACAGCGGTCCTAGTTTTGAGAGTACATCTTTCATTTTATCCAATGTTTCCAGAATTTCATCGTGAGTTAAAGAGCCTTCTGAATATTCTGCTGATAGAGCACTAAAATTGTTTAAAGCGTTATTTATAGAAGTCACCAGATTTTGATCAGCTGACTGTTTGAGTAATGTATTTAATATTTTTGTAGTGGATTCAAATTCTTTTAAGGTTTTAGAAGCATTATTTATAAAAGGTTTTAAGGGTAGCTTATTAAGCTTGTTCATCAAAGTAGCTGTTTTTTTAATAATTTGATCAAACTGACTTTCAATGGTCGGCAAAACAATGTAACCACCATAGTTCGTAATTGTATTTGGTACAGCTGGATCATACTGTAGTTCAATAAATTTACGACCGATTATTAAATTACCCATTGCCATACTTCCACGTAACCCCCTTTTAATAAGCTTAGCAACTTCTTTTTTTACTTTTGGAAGACTATCTTTATCATCCGTGAAACCCAGCCGTGCAGGTTCAATAGAGATTAAAACGGGTACTAAGGTATCCTGTTTTAATAAATTTGTTATTTCACTGTAGTTGATATCGGTACGCACTACTGTTCCGATTTTAATACCGCGATACTCAACTGGAGCACCGGGTTTTAGCCCACGAATAGAATTTTTAAAAAGTAATATATACTGTAAAAAGACTTTGAAACGATTTTCATATATAGCATCTTTATTTGGATAAATAGTGAAAAAATCACGGTCGGTAACTATGTCACCTGTTGGTGCATCATTTGGAACATCAAATGTAATCCCGCCAGTAATCATAGTTTCTAATGTACCTGTTTGGACACGAAAACCATCAGCTGACATAACAACTTCAATACCATTTATTTGCCAAAATTTAGTATTAGTCGTAATTAACTTATCATAGGGACTTTCAATAAAGGCATTATAATAAACTATTCTCTCTTGTGAATTAAAGTGAACGTATTCTATTCGGCCAACATTTATACCGTGGAACAATATAGGATCTCCTACTTGAAATGCATTATTATTGCTATCGAGTGTAATGTGTAATCCAGGGGTGCCAGTGGCAGTTACAGGTTCACTTTCTAAACCGATAAACTCATATTTTTCTTTACTGGAATTTCCAGGCGCCAGAGCAATATAAGCTCCAGAAAGAAGTGTTCCCAGTCCTGAAATACCACCTTTACCTATTTTGGGTCGGACTACCCAAAATAGAGTACCTTCTTTAAGTAAATTAATATCATGCTTTTGTATGCGGGCAGTGACTTTTATACCTTTAAGATTTTCATTTAATTCTATGTTTTCAATCTGACCAATATTGACATTATTTTTTTTAATTTTTGTACAAACAATACCATAATTTTCAGGTTCAATAACAATCGACCATTTTCGAAT
>CAYOHQ010000089.1:0-10548 GCA_964403805.1 uncultured Thioalkalispiraceae bacterium
CAACAAATCAATATGCGGATATTCATCAGCATATATTTCCATTAAAATAATTTTTAATATTGATTTGTAGGGAGAGTCGATTCCTTTATACAATAACCATAAAGTTGCACCATAAAATTCTTCTGCTGGAATTTTTCCGATACCACCAAAATCAATATGTTCTTTACTGTGTAAATAGCGTTTTAGTTTAATGTCTGCCACAATTTCATCATAATTTTCTTCTTGATCGGGAGGCACTAACCACCAGATAGGATACCGACCGGATATCAAAACACTGGTACGGTAAAATTCTTCGAGTAACAAATAATGCAAAGCACTTCCACTATTTTCAATGCTTAAATCATCATGATCTCCAATTCGAACCCGATCCGGATCGACTAAAAAAATACTGGCATCAACACCCAATGTTTTCGCCCATTCCTCAATTGCCTGGGTTTTTTCTTGTAATTCATGAATTTGATCTAAATCCAATGTGCTGTCATAACAAACCCAAATATCAAAATCACTTTTATCCGAATAGGCAATGGAACCGCTACTACCCATTAAATAAATTGCTTGAATGGCATAACTACGATAAGCACGTTTTTTTAACACAAAACTTTTATAATACCGTTTTGCAATTGAAATGGAATTTTTACTCGGGCTGTATTCAGGAATACCACAGGGTGTTTTGCTACTAACATAACCCGCCAAAATTGGATGGTTTACATGATAAAGTAACGGTAATAATTCCAGGAAGTCTTTTTGTGATGGTCGTATTATTTGTGTTGTTCGAACATAGCGTGCTTTGTTTAATGCGATAAAACGCTTTTTAATTTCTTTGAAATTGTGACTACCTCCTGTCTGATGTCGTGATATTGAATTTTCCACTCGTATTCCTGTTTAATGCCGAGAATGACGGATTGTGTTACCCCAATAATGGTATCGGCCGATAAACAGAAATCTCTAGCGCTAATCTATTGGTTTTATTACTATTTTTATACTAACCAAGTTTGTTTAAGTGTTTGAAAGTTATCCGATATTGAGAAATGACGCACATTTATTTTAAAATTTATCACTTACGATTCATTTTCAGCTATACCTAACTATAGACAAGCATATAACCACTTCATCCTTATTGAATTAAAGAGTTAAGCATGACTAAGAAACTAACATCCAAAGAATTTCAAAACATCGTCGATCACAGCCCACTCGGCATCATCATAATTAACAACAACGGGATAATAGAGTGGTCGAACAAGAACATGTGCAATATATTGCATTGTCAGGAATCAGAGCTGATAGACAAATCAAATGAAACGATTGATCCCCGACTGGCAGGTTTATTCAGTGATGGTTCAACACTCCATTTAAAAGCCAATTCCAAACACGATGATATTTGGTTGATTAATGTTGCCCATACGGTCTCCGAAAATCCGGATATGGGCACAATTCATTATCTGTCTGATGTGACATCCCTTCACAGTCTGGCGTTACGACATGAAGATCTAAAAAATGAATTTGAAGATGTCAATGTTACCGATCCAATTACCGGCTTACCCAATCGGCGTGCGATGTATCAAACACTCGAACCTCAAGTATCACGAAGCCGCCGTTATGAAAACCCGTTATCAATTATTATAATGAAATTAGATGATTTACCAATGGTTGAAACCAACTACGGTGAACCTGCAACCAATAAAATGATGGTTGAAATATCGCAAATGTTGAATGATCAATTACGCTGGGCAGACACAATTGGAAAATTGGAAGACGATGAATTTATATTTGTATTACCGGAAACAGATTCAGATGCCAGTAAAAATTTAATTTCTAAAGTAGAAGACAGACTATCTGAAATTATTCTTCACGATAACAATTTACCCGATATTATAAAAACCCAATTCGGTTATGCATCGTGGGAGAAAGGTGATGATGTTGGTTTGCTAATGCGCAGAGCCAGGGAGCAAATGGCGAGTTGAAGGCAAATAAAATAATTTCTATTTAACTACAATATTGATATATTTTTTAGCTTCTTCGATAAATTTATCGGTATCTTCAGCTGGACAGAATATATATTCTGCGGCGAAATCAACACCGACATTATTAAAATCGGTAACTTGTGTTAAGGTTTTTTTATCTGTCCCTGCACCAAAAATAACATAATCTATTTCGGAAAATAATTTACAGATGGCATCCTTACGTTCAATTCGCTCAGGATCTTTTGCAACAGCCAATATTTCACAATAAACATACGGACGGTATTTTTTAAGTGTGTCAATAATACCGCGCAACACGTAGATTTCGGCTTCTTCTACGTCTATTTTAATTGCCGCAATTTTATCAAGTTTAAATTTTTCAATTAATTTGTCGCCATTCATTACCAGCGCATCAAATGAAAATTTATGGCCGGATTCATTTAAATGGTCTTTAATTAATGAACCACCCTTATCACCGATTCGACTGGCATAAAATTGGGCTATATCGTCATTCTCTGCCAATGCGACCGGGATCAATTTAGAATTTTTAAAATTATTTAATCTGATTAATTCATGTGTATACAGTAAGCAGGACGGATTGGGTTCAAAACCAATATAAGGAACGTCTTTCGATAGTAGCCGCAGCTTGACCAGATACAATCCAACATTGACACCGATATCCAACACCGTACCTTGTTTCGTGGATAAAAATGTTTTTAAACAATTACCCATCCAGATTTCATCAGGGACGATATAACCGCCATTTTTAAGACCGTAAACAATTGGTGCAATCAGTGGCATACCAAGGTAATTGGTTTTAACTTGTTTCAAAAATATTTTTGATAATACAGAAACAACTTCACGTTTCAGCTTTAGTACTGTTCTGCTCATTAAAATACTATCCGGTTAGTTATTATTTTTATTAACTATATTTTTTTCAACGCACGTTTAACAGCGGCTTTTACTTGTTCCGGTGCTGTACCACCAATATGATTTCTGGCTGCAACTGAACCTTCTAAAGTTAAAACAGCAAAAACATCATCGGTTATAATACCTGAAAACTGTTGTAACTCTTTTAGTGATAACTCGGCCAGATCTTTTTGCTGTTCAATACCGTATGCAACGGACTTACCCACAACCGAATGAGCATCTCGAAATGCAATGCCTTTACGAACCAGATAATCGGCTAGATCGGTTGCTGTTGAATAACCTTGTGCCGCTGCTGCGCGCATCGAATCCCGATTCACTGCAATATTGGGCATCATGTCGGCATAGACTCTTAAGCACGATTTAATCGTATCAATAGTATCAAATAACGGTTCTTTATCTTCCTGATTGTCTTTGTTGTAAGCCAGTGGTTGGCCTTTCATTAAGGTTAATAATGACACCAGATGTCCTTGTACTCGTCCGGTTTTACCTCGAACTAATTCCGGTACATCCGGGTTTTTCTTTTGCGGCATGATGCTCGAGCCAGTACAAAAGCTATCACTAAGCTCGACAAAATTAAATTGTGCCGAGCTCCATAATATTAATTCTTCTGAATAACGTGATAAGTGCATCATTAATATTGATGCAGCAGAAACAAACTCAATCACAAAATCACGATCAGATACTGCATCAAGAGAATTTTCTGACACCGAATCAAATCCGAGTAACTCGGCAGTGTAAGCTCGGTCAATAGGATAACTTGTTCCAGCTAAAGCCGCGGCTCCAAGTGGCATAATGTTAACTCGACTCTGGCAATCCTGCAATCGGGCAACATCGCGAAACAGCATTTCACACCAGGCTAATAAATGGTGTCCAAATGTAACCGGTTGTGCGGTTTGCAAATGGGTGAAACCGGGCATGATTGTTTCAGCCTCTGTTTCTGCTAATTTTAAAATACCCTGTTGTAAGCGCTTCAATTCGGACAACACCGCATTAATTTCATCACGCAGATACAATCGAATATCCGTTGCTACCTGATCGTTTCGAGATCGACCGGTGTGTAATTTTTTACCTGTGTCCCCAATTCTATCAGTCAGTCGTGCTTCGATATTCATGTGCACGTCTTCAAGTTTGGTTGACCAGGCAAAATTACCCGACTCAATATCGCTCTCAATGGCATCCAGGCCATCAATAATGGTTTTACATTCCTGTTCGGTGAGCACCCCGATTTTAGCCAACATCGTGGCGTGTGCTTTTGAACCCATAATATCGTGACGATACATGCGTTGATCAAAACCAACAGAAGCAGTAAAAGCCTCAACAAAGGCATCGGTCGGTTGGGTAAATCGTCCATCCCACAATTTATCGCTAGTATTCGTTTCGCTCTTTTTATTCATGTTTATCTCTGTATTGATTTAGGGTATCGAGTCTTTACGGCTATTGTTAATGTAGTAATTCTGATTATACTTATAGTCATTGATGAATAGAAGGACATAACCAGATTGCAGCCACAGTTAGATAAAAACGAGGTTTTTCTTCCCAATTTTTGCGCTATCCGAACTATTTTTCTGGTTGTTATGGTTGGTCAGTTATTCGCTTTCATACTGGTATTGTTACCGATTGTGCCCGGAACTCGGGATATATGGAACAATATCAGTCTGGTTTCACTTTTTGTGCAATGGATTGGCCTGAGTAGTTGTGCCATCATTTGTTTGATTCGTCCGACACTTGCTAGATATAGTCATTTAACGGCAAGTCTTATTGTTTATGTTTTATTACTTATCATGTTGGGATTTGTCAGTGAAGCCGCTTACTGGTTAGTGTATCCGATAAATTCCTTCGATTATCCTGATTGGCATAGCACTTATATCATTCGTAATCTGACAGTTGGTGCGATTATTTTTGCGATTGCTTTGCGCTATTTTTATGTGCAACACCAATGGGCACTAAAAATTAAAACTGAATCGCATGCGCGACTTGAAGCATTGCAATCTCGCATACGGCCTCATTTTTTATTTAATAGTTTAAATACGATTGCGAGTTTAACCCGCATTGATCCTGCTCGTGCTGAAACGGCGACGGAAGATTTGGCTGACTTATTTCGTGCCACATTAAAAGATGCTCACACCCGAATTTCACTTAGCACTGAATTTGAACTATGTCGCCGATACTTAAATATCGAAAAACTGCGTATGGGTGATCGGCTTGAGGTTCAATGGTTTATTGATGATATTCCGGGTGATGCGCTTATCCCGCCGCTAACATTGCAACCTATTGTCGAAAATGCAATTTACCATGGTGTTGAAAATAATGTTGATCGCAGTATCATTAAAATTTCTGGAACGATAGAAAATAAATCCATCACTATTACAATTTCAAATCCCGTCTCGTTTGATTCTGTTGATAAAAATAAACACAAAGGCAATCACATGGCGATGAAAAATATTAAACAACGTCTTGCCGTTTATTATGATTCAAATCAATCCGTATCTATTGAGGAAGATCAGGAAAACAAACAATACCTTGTGCATGTTCAATTCCCTTATCGCAATGTAGATGAGTTAGCCGAATGAAAATATTAATTGTCGATGACGAAATACTCGCCTGTCAGCGATTAGAACTTTTAATAAAGGAGCTTGGTGTAGCTGAGGTAGTTGCTTTTGCTCACAATGGTAAACAGGCATTAACTGAAATAGTGAAACATCAACCGGACATAGTGTTACTCGATATACGCATGCCCGGCATGGATGGCATTGAAACAGCACAGCATATAAACACCATGACAACACCGCCGACTGTTATATTCACTACCGCTTACGATGATTATGCATTAAAGGCATTTGAAACGCATGCGATTGATTATTTATTAAAACCGATTCGGAAAGAACGATTACACGATGCAATTCAATCAGCTAAAAATGTTAGCCGTTTGCAATTGAGTGAATTGCAACAATCAACTTCATCGATTCGTGATCATATTAGTGCCAGAGTTCAAGGTGATATTCGTTTAATTTCTGTCAGTGATATTATTTATTTATTGGCCGATCAAAAATACATTACTGTTGGCTATAAAAACAATCAGGAAATTATTGAAGTTTTAATTGATGAATCGCTAATCTCACTTGAAAAAGAATTTTCAACTGTATTTTTTAGAATTCACCGTAATGCACTGGTCGCAAAAAAATCAATTGAGGCATTAGAGAAAGATGAACAAGGACAAATGAAAGTAAAGTGTAAAAATTGTCAAAAACGATTTGATGTTAGCAGACGGCATTTACCGGATATTAGAAAATTAATGAAATAATAAAAAATTATTTCTTTGCCAAATCATTACTACTCTTGCCAGAGCGAAGTTTTTGAAGTGATAAATCAATATTATCATCAATGAAGCCACCGTAATAATGCACTGTGGTGATTCCAATTATTTGTTCGGTTAATTCTTTACCGTTGCTGTCCAGAAAAATAACCGTTGGTGTAAAGCCAACATTATAGTGATTGGTAAAATTGTCCATCGTTATTTTTTTACCATCGAAGCCGACAACATCATCGCCATCAAATTCAATTTGTCGAATTAATACTTTAGAATCATAGTCTCGATTCAGCAACATGGGTCGTAAAAAGTCACTTCGGACTAACTCACAAAAACCGCAGCTTTGTTGAGTAAACAACAATAATATCGGGATCGCTTTTTGTTGAGCCAACTTCGCATCAGCCTGTAAATCGGTTGTCAGTTTAACCGTTTCAACAAATTCGTCGCTATCTTGATCGGCTTCAGTCTCGTATTCTGACTCAATGCCAGAGGATGCTATTGATAACTGTGAAATGGCGATAAAACCGGCAGTTATCAGAACAAATCCAAGTACAATTCCAGAAATAGTAAAATATGGGGTAGAATAAATTTTTCGCATTAATAACTCTGACAATGGGATATTGGAAAAGGTTCGATATTATACAAAATTGTCTTACTATATACTGCACCATATCGTCCAGAAATGGGAAAACTGATAAGATTATATTAATTTAATTTACGGATAAAAAGTAAGTGAATATGAGCAATAACAACACTGAAACACTCACCATCGCCACCCGTCAAAGTCCGCTCGCCTTATGGCAAGCCCATTATGTCAGTGATTTATTAACCGCTGCTCATCCGGGTTTAAAAGTGGAATTACTCAAAATGGTGACCAAAGGCGATAAAATACTGGATACCCCATTGGCTAAAGTGGGTGGTAAAGGCTTGTTTGTAAAAGAACTTGAGGTCGGTTTGCTTGAGGGTAAGGCCGATATTGCCGTGCATTCCATGAAAGACGTACCTATCGAATTTCCTGAGGGGTTGCATATTTCAACAATTTGCGTCAGGGAAGACCCGCGTGACGCCTTTGTTTCTAACAATTACGCTCACTTTGATGACTTGCCCAAGGGCGCTAAAGTCGGCACCTCAAGCCTGAGACGACAGTGTCAAATACGCGAGGTTAGACCCGATTTAGAGATTTTAGACTTGCGGGGCAACGTTAACACCCGTTTAAGCAAACTCGATAATGGTGACTATGATGCGATTATTCTGGCATCTGCTGGCTTAAAACGCCTTGAAATGAGCGACCGGATTACCGAAGCACTGGGAACTGAAATTAGCCTTCCGGCTGTTGGGCAGGGAGCTGTTGGTATCGAATGCCGTATCGATGATGACCGGGTGCATCAACTATTGGAACCACTAAATGACTTGATAACGGCACAACGCGTCACCGCGGAACGAGCCATGAATCTGCGCCTGGAAGGTGGTTGTCAGGTACCGATTGCCGGTTATGCCGAAATTGAAAAAGGCATTTTACTGATGCGCGGCCTGGTGGGTGCAACCGATGGCAGTCGGGTTATTCGTGCAGAAATCGCCGGTAAACCTGAAAATGCCGACGAGCTTGGAACTGTATTAGCCGATGATTTACTCGCCCAGGGCGCCAAGGAAATTCTAAGCGCCTTATATCACGATTAAGTTAATCAATGAAAAACAACGACTTGCAAGGGTGTAATGTTGTTGTGACTCGACCCGTTGCTCAGGCTCAAGGCCTGGCAGCGTTAATTGAACAATCTGGCGGTAATGCTATTTTGTTTCCGACGCTGAAGATTACCGAATCAAACGATAAAACCGCACTGGATCAACTCATTGCTGATTTGGCAGACTATTCCATTTTGATTTTTATCAGCCCGAATGCCGTTAAGTTCGGTTTGGGTCATATCCTGCAACACAGCAAAATACCGGCTAGCTGTAAAATTGCGACTGTCGGCAAGGGCAGTGCCACTCACGCTAAAGTCTTATTAAAACGCGATATTGATATTGTGCCAGCTGCATTTAATGGTTTATCTGGAGGCTACAATAGCGAATCATTATTGAGCTTACCCGAACTTCAATCAGTGAAGAATAAAAAAATAGCTATATTACGTGGCAATGGCGGTCGTGAATTATTAGCCGAAACATTACGTGAACGCGGTGCGCAGGTAAGCTATATTTGTACTTATACACGGTCTGTTCCTGACGACGATGATCTGGAAAACAGATTAACTTTATTAAAAAACAAAGCCAACGCAAATGCACTGTGTGTCACCATAACCAGTGGCGAAAGTTTACATAACTTTGTGAGCTTGTTAGGAAACCAGGCAACTCAGTGGCTAAAAATAATGCAACTCATAGTCATTAATGAACGGTTAGTTAGTTTAGCAAAACAATCGGGATTTAAGCAGCCGCCCTTAATTGCAAAAAATGCCAGTGATCAGGCATTAGTCGACTGTGTTCAAGATTGGTATGCAAACCTGAAACTATAATTACAAAAGGCACACAATGTGCTAATATTTACTTATGGACTATTATGCTTGGAATTCAAAGAAGAATGAAGAACTTATTAAACAGCGTGGAGTATCCTTTGAGCGAGTAATCTATCATATTGAAAAACAGGAAGTTTTAGATATTATAAAACACCCGAATACAGCTAAATACCCAAATCAACGGATGTTTATAATCAATATCGATAATTATGCTTACCTCATTCCATTTGTTGAAACTGTTCTTGAAGATAACACTGAAATTTTTCTTAAAACAATTATTCCAAGCCGAAAAGCAACACGAAAATATCTGGAGGTAAATGATGAACAGTAAACTCAATAATGAAGAAAAAGAAATTCTCGAATCGTATGAAAATGATGAATGGGTTTCAGTTATAAACGATTCAAATATTGCTAAATATAAAGCTGCTGCTAAAAACACTTTTAAAAAAGATAAACGGGTAAATATTCGTATTTCCAAGATGGATCTTGATTTATTACAGGAAAAAGCCCTTATTGAAGGCTTACCTTATCAAACGCTTATGTCTAGTGTTTTACATAAATATGTAACCGGGCGTCTAAAAGAAAAAAATACTTAACGAAATGTAGACTATATACAGAAATAACTAAGAACAGGAAATAATGTGTCCGATAATAAAACTAAATTAACAAAAGATTCTGTTACAGACAAAAAGACTGTGCCCACAACGGAAACCACAGCAGCAAGCTATGAAGAACAAAACAAATCGCCTGCTAAAAAAACGCATCATAAAAAACGTTCGAAAAACGCATTTGCATTTTTGCAAATTACCGGAATTTTTCTTGGCTTTCTTATTCTAATCAGTGCAGTAGGCGGCTATTATCTATGGGAATATGTTAGCAACTCAAAAGAAACCATCGAACAAAAAATTTCACAAAGTAATACAGACGTTTCATCACTAACGACGGTAGTATCACAATCTGAAACCAGCCTTAAACAACAAATAAATTCATTAACTACATTACAATCCGAATTATCGGATAGTGTTCAGGCACTATTATCACGCAGTACACACATGCGTAAAGACTGGCTCGTTAGTGAAGCAGAATATTTAGTGAAATTGGCCGCGAATCGATTGGCGCTCGAAGGCGATACCAAAACAGCAATTATCGCATTAAGCAATGCCGATGCACGATTACGCGAAGCAGGTGATCCCGGTTTATTGTTACTACGACAGGAGATTAGTAATAATATCACTGCGCTTAAAGCAATACCCGTTATCGATATTAGCGGAATGTCTATTACGATAACCAGCATTATTCAACAGGCAGATAAGTTACCGTTAACAACTCCCGATCCCGAGAGCATTAAACAAACACAGCAACAAGCAATCGACGAAAATAGTGCAGAAAAACCGGAAAGCTGGACAGCAGTAACCAGTAAAGTTGTTACTGATTTAACCAGTTTAATTCGCATTCGAAAGCACGACCAATTGGTGAAACCATTACTCAGTCCGGAACAACGATTTTATTTAACACAAAATATTAAATTACAACTTGAACAGGCACGAACTGCACTCTTACTTAAACAACAAACTTTATTTCGTGAGCGCATTGTTGGCTCGATTAGCTGGGTAAAAGCGTATTTTGATGTTTCCAAAACTGCTACCCAATCTACCATTTCAACTTTATCAGATTTGTCAAAAACAGAACTGTCACAAGAATTACCCGATTTATCGTATGCCCTTAAGTTATTTAAAAACTTTCAAGCTGGCATTCGTTTAAAGAAAAAAGTAACGCCACAGAAGAAAACAGCCAAAAAAACTAAAACTAACAAATCAATAAAAAAATCAGTTACAAAAAAACAACAATC
>CAYOHQ010000090.1:0-10506 GCA_964403805.1 uncultured Thioalkalispiraceae bacterium
AAGATATAAATATAATATTTTTCTTCTTTTTCTAATGGCCGGGTATTATTTTTTTTAATAAAGTAACTTGCCAGTGAAACCAAAAACAGTAAACTTGCAAATCCACTAGCCCAGTGTCGGACACTGATAGAAAAAATGGGCAGAAGAAAAATAAGCAAATAAATTACTCTGTCAAAATTGTTCTGATTTTTATATATCAACAAAAATTTATTTAACATAGTCTAAAACTTCATCAACCGTTATTGTATTTAAACAATTTGTATGATTAAACTGGCACTCTCTTTTAAAGCAGGGACTGCATTCCAGATTTTTATACAATATTACCGCATCCTTATGTAATGGTGGTGTATATTCAGGACTTGAAGATCCATATAATGCTATTACTTTAACATCGGTGGCACAAGCAACGTGCATTAAACCCGAGTCATTGGTAATCGCAAACTTCGACAAAGACAGTAAATCGATAACATTAACTAATGTTGTCTTACCACATAAATTAAAGTGTTCAACACAGTTTTGGGTAATTATAGCATTACCTGATTTTTTATCTTTTTCTGAACCCATCACCCAGACTTGATAACCCATATCAACCACTTTTGTAGCTAATTCATTATAATAGTTAATAGGCCATTGTTTTGATGAGCCATACTCAGCACCGGGCAATAATGCGATTACCGGTTTATCGAGGTTTAACTTTAATTTGCTTAATAATTTTTCTATTTCAGATTTTTTTATATCCAAGCTAGGATAATTTATTTCATGAACACCATTAATAGATTTAGATCCCAAAAACACATACCGCTGTACAGTTTGAGTTAATACATTTTTATCCAGTGATCTTATATCATTGATCAGGCCATAACGGTATTCACCACGATAAGCTGTTCGAATTGGTATTTTTGCAAAAAACGGAACAAGTGCAGATTTAAGTGAACGCGGTGTAATTATCGCCTGATCATAATTATTTTTGCGAAGTTTTAGTCCGGTAGTATATCGTAATTTTAAATCAAGCTTTTTATGTTTAACGGCTATACTGATAGCGTTGGATACTTCCGGCATTCGTTCTATTAGGCCAATTGACCACTCAGGTGCCAAAACATCAATAATTATATCAGGATTATTTTTCTTTAAAGCAATGAATAAACTTTGTGCCATCACCATATCACCAACCCATGCAGGACCGACAACCAGAATTCGTTTTGGTTTATTTTTATTCAAATTTTTTCCTCGTCATATGGTATGACGATTTATAATTATTATAATGCTATCCAACATTCAATATTTTACTTCTGATACTTTTGCATTCAATTATAAATTATTGTTAAATTATTGTTAAATTATCGATGCAACCATTCCATGTATTTCTGTACACCTTGTTCAACAGTATTAAAATCGTTTTTATAACCGGCTGACCGCAATGCTGCAATGTCTGCCTCGGTAAAGCTTTGATAAACCCCTTTTAAGTGATCAGGAAAGGGAATGTATTCTACTTTACCTTTGTTGTGATATTTAATCACAGCATTGGCAATATCGTTAAATGGCTGACTATTGCCTGTTCCTAAATTAAAAATACCCGACTTATCCGGATTATCCATAAACCATAAATTGACGCTTACCGCATCACCAACATACACAAAATCGCGGCTTTGCTCGCCATTACCATAACCTTCATAACCTTCGAATAATTTGGCAACGCCGTTTTCTTTAATTTGATTATTGACATGAAATGCGACACTCGACATTGTGCCTTTATGTTGTTCACGTGGGCCATAGACATTGAAATAACGAAACCCGACGATTTGATTTTTCGTTTTGCCAAGATACCGGCGTACATACTGATCAAATAAAAATTTAGAGTAACCATAAACATTCAACGGTTCTTCATGATCCCGTTGTTCTTTGAATATCGTGCCCGATCCATACACCGATGCGGATGAGGCATATAAATACGATACGTTGTGCTCAATACAATAGTGCAGCAAATGCTTGGAATACTCATAATTATTTTCCATCATGAATTTTCCATCCCATTCGGTTGTACTAGAACAGGCACCTTCGTGAAAAATAGCATCGACCTTTTCACTGAACTTTTTATTTTCTTTAATACGCTGAATAAAATCGTCTTTATCCAGATAATCCATAATTTCACAGTCTGCGATATTTTTAAATTTGACACCGCTTTTTAAATTATCAACCACGATCACATCGGTACGACCGCGTTCATTTAAAGTTTTTACTATATTGCTGCCGATAAAACCGGCACCGCCTGTTACTATAATCATGGTTACACTCGTTATCTAAATTGTCCGAAACTCCGAAATCAGGTTTCCAGAATTCGATTAATAATATCCGTTGTAGAATGACCTTCTACAAAATTTAATATTTTTACTTCGCCACCGTATTGCTTAACTATATCAGCACCAACGACTTGTTCCGGTGTGTAGTCACCGCCTTTAACAATTACCGACGGCTTAATTTTTTTAATCACTTCTACCGGTGTATCTTCACTAAAGGGAATAACCCAGTCAACACATTCTAATGCCGCTAACACTGACATACGGCGTTGTACATTGTTTATGGGTCGATCATCACCTTTTAGGCGTTTGACTGAATCATCATCGTTTACTGCTACAATTAATCTATCGCCCAATAAACGTGCTTGTTGCAGGTAAGTTACATGCCCCGGGTGTAAAATATCAAAACAACCATTGGTAAATATTATTTTTTCATCAAGTTGTTTTGCGTTTATTAATAAATCTTCAAGCGTGTCCGGGCTAACAACACCCCGGGCAAAACCTTCAATATTGTGTTTTGCCTGCATTAATTCTGGTACCGTGACAGTTGCTGTGCCCAGTTTACTAACCACAACACCAGCGCCAAGGTTTGATAATGCCATTGCTTGTTCAAGCGATTGTCCAGCAGCCAGACTTGCCGCTAGTATCGATATAACAGTATCACCGGCTCCGGTAACATCAAATACTTCTTGAGCACGAGTAGGTAAGTGAAATGCCGGTTTGCCTTTCTGCATTAAACTCATACCTTGCTCACTGCGAGTCACTAGTAGCGCATCAAGGTTCAAATCCTGAATTAGTTTATCCGCTTTAGCAACAATGTCGTGTTCATTATGGCAAGTACCAACCACCGCTTCAAATTCTGATAAATTGGGCGTAATTAAAGTTGCACCACGATAATCACTAAAATCCGTGCCTTTAGGATCGATTAATACCGGTATTGATTTTTGTCGTGCAAGAGAAATATACGATTGAATATTATTTAATGTGCCTTTACCGTAATCGGATAGTACGACTGCACCAACGTTATTTAATGAGTCCGAAAATTGCTTTTCTAATTCAGAATCCTGACTATTGACAAACCCGTCTTCAAAATCCAGTCTAATCAATTGTTGTTGCCGACTAATCACCCGAAGTTTAGTAACCGTTGGATTATTACTTAATGATATTAACTGACAATCAACATTTTTACTTTGTAACAATGTTTGTAGTACCGTGCCTGCTTCATCTTTACCGATATAACCTTGAAGAATAATCCCGGCACCCAAACTCGCAATATTGATTGCAACGTTACCAGCACCACCAGCTCGTTCCTCTGCATCGGCAACGTGCACAACCGGAACGGGAGCCTCGGGTGATATCCGTGAGGTATTACCATGCCAGTAACGATCCAGCATGACATCGCCCAATACCAGTACTTTGGATTGCTTAAATTCTGGAATTTCTATATTCATGAAAATTAAACGAGCCTAATCCGTTAATTCAAAATCAGCACCACAATAAGGGCATTTTGCGTGTCCCGTATCTTCGATAGGCAAAAACACACGCGGATGAGAATTCCACGAGGTCATATTATCCATTGGACAATGTAGCGGTAAATCTTTTCTACTTATCTGATACTTTTTTTGTGCATTAGCTGTTTTTAATTTTACGTGTTTTGACATGAGCTTCTTCCTATAACTTTTATATACTTAAATATAATCTAACCAATCGTGATATTTATCCAAACGCCCATGAACCAGATCAAAATAGCGACTTTGTATTTTTTCAGTAATCGGTCCACGGCTACCGTTGCCGATAGTGCGATTATCTAATTCACGAATGGGTGTCACTTCAGCTGCGGTGCCGGTAAAAAATGCCTCGTCACAAACATAAATTTCATCACGGGTGATTCTTTTTTCTTTCACCTGATAACCAAGATCCTCGGCTAAATGATTTATTGTGTCACGCGTAATACCGGCCAGAGCTGAAGTTAATTCCGGGGTATAAATCACACCGTTTTTAATAATAAAAATATTTTCACCACTGCCTTCAGCAACAAACCCTTCAACGTCTAATAATAATGCTTCGTCATAACCATCTTGCATTGCTTCCTGTAGTGCTAAAATAGAATTAATGTAATGCCCATTGGCTTTCGCTTTACACATGCTGATATTAACATGGTGCCGTGTTAACGATGAGGTTTTAATACGAATACCCTTGGTCATACCATCTTCACCAAGATAACTACCCCATTCCCATGCGGCTACAATAGTATGCACTTTTAAATTATCAGCACGAATACCCATGCCCTCTGCACCATAAAAACACATTGGCCTAAGATAAGCGGACTTTAATTTGTTATCGCGAACTGCGGCTTTTTGAGCATCTAATAAGGTTTGTTTGTCATAAGGAATAGTCATTCCCAGAATTTTAGCCGAATCAAATAGACGATCGTTATGTGCTTGCAAACGAAAAACCGCTGTGCCTTTTTCAGCATCATAGGCACGAACACCTTCAAACACACCCAATCCATAATGCAAGGTATGCGTTAACACATGAACCTGAGCTTCACGCCAGGGTACCATTTCACCATCAAACCAAATTACGCCGTCTCGGTCCGCCATGGACATATCTTTCTACTCCAAAATTCTAAATTTAATAAAATCACACTATTTCGCTAACACTATTCAGTATCAAACCAGCTGTTCCATAAAGTAGCAACACCCGATTTTAATTCCTGGTATTCCGACTCTGCAACTACAGCCGCTAAACCTTGCAATCGACATTGGTGTATTTTTTGTCGAAAAGTAATATACGCATCCGTTAACAGGTCTTTTTCGGCCTCCGAAATTTTTCCTACTTGCGCAAATTCTTTTAATAACCGTATATTATCGGTGTATGACAATAGTTGTGTCGGATACTTATTAGACCACGCCAGAACTCCGTATTGCACCATAAATTCGATGTCAGCGATACCTCCGGAACCCAATTTTAAATCGAACTGCGGTGCTTTTACCCGCGAATTTTGTTTCATTTTGTCACGCATTTCGCGAACCTGCTGCTTTAATGGCAATTCATCCCGTGATCGGCACAATACGGTTTTTCGAATGGATTCAAACTTACTTATAATCAACGGATCACCATTCACTACCCGAGCCCGAACCAGTGCCTGATGTTCCCAAGTCCAGGCTTTATTCAATTGGTAATCCGCATAAGCGCTGATACTGCTCACTAGAAAGCCACTAGCGCCATTAGGACGTAATCGCATATCGACCTCATAGGCGATTCCAGCAGCTGTTGGAAGGGTTAACAAGTGAATAATACGTTGTCCCAAACGCACAAAAAATTCAGTAAGGCTTAAAGCTTGCTCACCATCCGTTAATAACGAATCTTTTTCACCACCGTGCAAAAACACCAGATCCAAATCTGAACCATAGCCAAGTTCTAGTCCCCCTAATTTACCGTAGGCTATAATTGCAAATCCCCGCTCACACAAATGGCCGTCTGATGAACAAGTTGGTCGTCCGTATTTCTCGACTAACTCCTGCCAGGCAATGTCAAATGCCATATCCAGTAACACATCGGCAATCCAACTGAGATAATCACTAACCTGCATCAAAGTCACGGCCTTGCTAATATCTGCTGCAGCCACTCTAAGCTCGTTACTTTGTTTGAAATGCCGCAGAATATTCATCGATTGCTCTAAATCCGAGATACCCTGTTCGCTAATCCGTTGCCGTAATTCCTGTGCCAGCGTGTCTTTATCCGCTAATGATAACAAACTACGCGGATCAATAAGTTCATCCAACAACACCGGATGTTTGGCTAAATAATTCGTTACCCACGGGCTCGCCGAACAGAGTTGTGCGAATTGCGATAATGCCATCGGATTTTCAACTAATAGCGATAAATACACACTGCGTTGTGCAATATGCTCTATTACCAAAATTAATCTTTTCAGTGTCTCATCACTATTTTCAATTTGACCTGCAGCACTAATTAATAATGGCATTAACTGATCTAACCGCCGACGAGCGATGTCACTTAAAGACTTAACTAATCGACTTTCAAATAAAGCTGTTAACCTTCGCCGAATTTCAACTGTATTTTCATAACCGGCATTTTCCAGATGCTGTTCAGCAACTGAATCATCAACTAAATTTAACCACACAGAATCCAGTTCAAATGGATCGCTTTGAGCATGATCAGTTTGTGGTGCAACAAATACCTGTTCAAAATGCTGATGTACATTGTTACGGTGAGTTTGTAATACTTCATGAAACTTTGACCAGTTACTAAACCCCATACTAAAGGCAATGCGACTTTGTCCTAACTCAGAGTCTGGCAAATTATGTGTTTGTTGATCCGCAACGGACTGCAATCTGTTTTCGACCCGACGCAGAAAATCATAAGCATCCAATAATTGTGTCGTCGCATAATCGGGTAAATAATCTTTTTGTAATAGCAGCTTCAGAATTTTAATGATTGAACGTTCCTGCAATTCAATTTCTCGCCCACCACGAATTAATTGAAAAGCCTGTCCGATAAACTCAATTTCACGAATACCACCAACACCGAGTTTAATATTATTTTCCATACCCTTGCGTTTATTTTGCTTCTCGATTAACAGCTTCATTTCACGCAATGATTCAAACACGCCATAATCAATGTAACGCCGATAAATAAATGGATTCAGTATTTCCTGTAACTCATTAGCCAACTCCGGTTGTCCTGCTATCACCCGAGCTTTAATCCAGGCATAGCGTTCCCATTCACGACCGTGTGCCTGATAATAATGCTCGATAGCATTAAAATTAATAACTAATGAACCACTATCACCAAAGGGCCGCAGGCGCATATCAACCCGAAATACAAAGCCATCGGCTGTTTGTTGATCAAGAACACGAATTAATTGCCGACCGAGTTGTTGAAAAAATTCAGTGTTAGAAAGATTGCTTTTATCGGTTTTACCATTGCATGGATAAACAAAAATCAAATCGATATCGGATGAAAAATTTAATTCATAAGCGCCAAGTTTACCCATGCCGACCACAAGTAATCCCTGCTGAATATCGTGCTCGTCAACTGGAGTGCCTTCCAATTCACATAACCACGAAAATAAAGTCTCTAAAACAAACTGAACACAAGATTCCGCTAATAAAGAGAGATCCATAAGGACTTCATCTAAATCAGCCCAACCCATTAGATCGCGCCAAACAATACGTGTCATTTCACGTCGTCGAAATTGCCGTAACACCGTCATTAATTGCTGTTCGGTATTAACGTCTTTCATCATCTTATTAAGACGAATTTGAAAATCATCAATCCCCTGATAGACAACAAGTAAATCACCGCTATCAACTAATTCTTGTAGAAAACCTTCTTGTCGCAGGCAATTCTGTGCAACATACTCACTCAATGCCCAAACCGTAGGCAAACTTAGTCGAATGTCATCTGGAACTAAATTATCAGATAAAATATTTGAATCAAGATCCGCTAATAACGGAACAACATAATCTTGTAATGCTGAAGGAAGAAGTTGGATGCCTTGTTTAAACATTGGTATTATTTTTAATAATCAAGGATACAGGTTAAATATAGGATTAAAATAAACCCCGTTTTCTTTCATAAAAAATTTTATTGAGCTAAATCATCAAATGGGTTAATTACAATTACTCCACAATCTTCAAAGTCTCGTACATTGCGTGTCGCAATTTGAAAATCATTTACTCTGGCAATCGCTGCAATTTGCCCATCGGGAACACTCATTGGTCGACCAGTTTCTTTTCGATGTCCCATTACTTCTGCGTATTGAACTGCAGCACTTTCATCAAAAACAAGTATTCGTTGCTCAAATGCTTTTTTTATGAAAAATGTAAATCGCTCAGCTAATACTGTTTTTCGCTGACCATCAGGCATAATTCGCAAGCTATAATTTATTTCAGCAATACTGATAGTTGAAACAAATAAAAACAATGAATTCTGATTATTAATCCACTTTACAACATTAACTGCAGGTGACTGAGACATAATCTCAGATATGATATTTGTATCAATGAGGATCATTAATTAAATTTAATTGGCTCATGCGGTTTATGTTCAGGAAGCACTAAATCAACCCCGTTTTCTAAACCAAAACATTCAATTGCTAAATCGCCAAGTCGTTCCGGCGCATTTACAGAGGCTTTCAAGATTTGACGAACTTCTTCTTCCATTGAAATGCCATGCGTTGCTGCACGAACTCGTAAACGCTCATAAATATCATCATCTATTTTTCGAATACTGATATTTGCCATTAATTAATTCCTCAATTTTTATCTTGTACATATTAAGTGCTAGCTCATGCAAGCAATGCTGTCAAATGAAAGCAACACTATACTGCAACGAAAATATGTTTTTAAAATCAGAATTACTCAAGTAGACTTATTATTGTAATTTAACACTAAAATCATCAAAAGCAGTTTTTGCATCAGCCTTGGTCCATAATCCAACAGCACCTGCATTTTTAAAAGTATCATCATTTAAATCAATCCATTTTTTACCGTTTATCCAGCCCTCGATATGATCGTCTTGTTGTTTAATGGTGATGTTAAACCATTCGCCCTGTTTGATATTAATATTACTGGCACTTTGAAGTTGGGTTCGCACACCATCCTTAACAAAATAAACCCGAAAATTTTTCTCCAGTGGATTAAATCGCGCGACATAATAATTATCCGCATCTTTAACGCGCCATATTGGTCCACCACCTTGATCAATGTCACCTGAATTCGCCCTGACATTGACACTGATTTCACCATTTTTAAAATTAATGTCACGGTTGTAAACCAGATTAAAAACCGAACCGGATGAATGATTAAGCTTCGTTAGCGATAAAGTATTTTGCCCACTCGCTGCGTTTGCGTCTTTTACAACACTCCAGTTTGCTAATTTTTTGGATTGTTTGCTGCTAAACCAACCGCTTGATTGTGTTGCTGCAATAATCCAGCTTGTAGGCAGACTGCCTACTTTAGTTGTATCGAACGAATTTTTATATAACGATGTTTTTGCTTCAATTATGGATAAAAATAGTAACGTTATTATTAATAACAAAATACTAAGTATCGGTATTTTCCTGTTTATTCTCATTTATGACTCCATTCGACTACCACTAACAATACTATAAAAATCATAAGCAGTTATAGTATAAATAAAAAAGCCCCACTGTTGCCAGTGAGGCTTTTTAGAACAGTATTAATCAACAAATAGTGATCAATGGCTGAAACAGCAATTACATCATGCCGCCCATACCACCCATACCACCCATTCCGCCCATGCCGCCCATATCAGGAGCGCCAGCACCAGCACTGTCTTTCGCAGGTGCTTCAGCAACCATGGCTTCAGTGGTAATCATTAGACCAGCAACCGATGCTGCATTTTGAAGCGCAGTACGCGTTACTTTAGTTGGATCTAGAATACCCATTTTAATCATATCGCCATATTCTGCATTTTGTGCATTATAACCAAAGTTACCTTTACCTTCAGCGACTTTATTTACAACAACAGAAGCTTCATCACCGGCATTAATAACGATTTGGCGCATAGGTTCTTGCATCGCACGCATTGCGATTTGAATACCAATGTCTTGATCGTGATTCGCACCTTTAAGTTCTTTTAGGCCAACCATTGCACGAATTAACGCAACACCACCTCCAGGAACAACACCTTCTTCTACTGCTGCACGAGTAGCGTGTAACGCATCTTCAACGCGGGCTTTCTTTTCTTTCATTTCAACTTCGGTTGCGGCACCAACTTTAATAACCGCAACGCCACCCGCTAATTTAGCAACGCGTTCCTGTAATTTTTCTTTATCGTAATCTGAAGAAGCTTCTTCAATTTGAGCACGAATTTGAGTAACACGATCTTCGATGTCTTTAGATTGGCCAGCACCATCAACAATCACTGTTTCTTCTTTTGTGATAGTAATTTTTTTAGCTGAACCTAAATCTTCGATAGTGGCTTTTTCTAGTGACAAGCCTACTTCTTCAGAAATAACAGTGGCACCAGTTAAAATAGCGAGATCTTGTAACATTGCTTTACGACGGTCACCAAAACCAGGTGCTTTAACAGCAGCGACTTTAACAATACCGCGCATGCTATTAACAACTAATGTTGCCAACGCTTCACCTTCAATATCTTCTGCAACAATTAAAAGCGGTTTGCTTGCTTTAGCAACACCTTCTAATATTGGTAG
>CAYOHQ010000091.1:0-10387 GCA_964403805.1 uncultured Thioalkalispiraceae bacterium
CTTCATTACGATTTCCATATCAATCCTATTCGTACTCATATATTTTATTATTATATTCTCACAATCCCTCCTCCACCACTCACACCACAAAGCAGCACACTCATTCCATACACGACGCTCATACAATCTATATCATAACTCATGTATATTTTATCCCCTTCTATTTCTCTAACCAGAATACTGTATTCTCTATTTTTAAGAGTAACTTCATCATGGATTCCAGCTTGCATAGCCGTGATTGCGTCAGGGATTGATTTTGGTTTTTTTGTCCCCTTATACCAAATATACGTTTTTAGATTAACTGATTCCGGATAGCTTATTTCATCTCCATTGAGTTTATTTTTATTATGTTGCCACAAATAATTATTAAATTCAGTTTCGAGGGCTGAACGCCAAAGTGCTTTCTCAAGATTTTCGTTTAAGGTAAATCCCAACCATGCTATAAATAGAGCAACAATAAGAGCAAAGCTAATAAGTGTAGTTGTAATGCGATTAGCAAGACTATTCATAACAGTCAGTTTCGACACTGAGCTTGTATCCAACTCTGGGTATCGTATGCAGTAGTTTAATGTTAAAGGGTTTATCAATTTCGTTACGCAGCATGTAGATGTGTGTTCTCAGAGTATCATTATCAGGGACATCATCACCCCATAATTCTTGTTCTATTTTGCTGCGTGATACAACACTGGGTGATTCACGCATTAAAATGTTCAAAATATTACGGCAGGTAGGATTGAGTTTAATTATTTTACTTTGACGGTTAATTTCCAGAGTTTGGGTATTAAATGTTAAATCAGCAATTTGATAATTAATTGTCGCTAAAGTTTTACCACGATAACGTTTAACATGGGCAATGATACGTCTTTCAAGCTCTTCAAGCGCTGTTGGTTTTATAATATAATCATCTGCACCGCAATCGAATCCGTCAAGTTTATCCGGTAAATTGCCTTTTGCTGTTAGCATTAACACCGGAATATCACAATGTAATTCGTTTCGCAAGCGTGAACATACTTCCATGCCATCGATTCCTGGTAACATAATGTCCAGTAGCAGAGCATCATACTGATTGCTTTGAAGTAAATGCAAGCCGGTTGCACCATCGGGTGCAGCATCCATAATATGCCCGTTAGATTCAAAAAATTCAAATATATTAGCAACTAAAGCGGCATTATCTTCGATGATCAAAATATGTAATGGTTTCATTGTTTTATCAGATGGCTAAAGGTATACGCTATAGAGTAAACCAGCAAACCGCAGTTGTCATATACTATGTTGATAAAATGCCATGCTGGCGGCTTGATAATAACTAATAGCTTCATTTAATACTTTATTATGCGTTGAGGTGTTAGAAATAGTTTCATCCTCAAAATTGACTTTATATTGATGAATACCATGCAGTGGCGTGAGTATGGTGAGTATATTGTTTTTTAAATAACCCAGTTTCTGATAGTTAGCTACCAGCGCACGTTGTTGTTGCTCGGTAATCTCGGCAATATCATGACCGAAAAATTGGCTAGTATAATTAAAATGCAATAACCCCAGTAAACTGGGAACCACGTCCATTTGACTGGCAAGTGTATTTATTTTTTGATGCGAAAACAAAGAGGGTGAGTAGATAATAAGGGGAATTTTATATTTGTTATATTGAAGTTCTGCTTCCCCGGCACTGCTGGCACAATGATCCGCAACAATAACAAAAACGGTATTTTTAAACCAGGGCTTATTTTTGGAACGCGAAATAAAGTCATTAATAGCATAGTCGGTGTATTTAACGGCACCTTCACGGTTCGTACCAGAAGGAATATCGACACGTCCGGCTGGGTAGGTAAAAGGACGGTGGTTTGAAGTTGTCATCAACATCTGAAAAAACGGTTTCCCCTTTTTGTAATCTTTATCCATTTCTGATAACGCTTTAGTGAAAAGATCTTCATCCGAAATTCCCCAGGCATTCGAAAAAATAACATTCTTGTCATCGATATCACGTCGATCAATGACATCAAAGCCATTATGACTAAAGAAATAATTCATATTGTCAAAGTAACCATAACCACCATAAATGAATTTTGTTGAATAACCGTGTTTTTTGAATAAACTGCCAGATGAAAACAGATTTTCGTTATTGGGTCGTTTGACAATTGACCGACCCGGAGTAGGGGGTACAGATAAAGTTAATGCCTCCAGACCACGTACGGTGCGTGTTCCTGTTGCGTAAAGGTTGGTATATAAAATACTGTTATTTATAATCTTATCGAGATTGGGTGTTAAACCTTGAGTATTTCCAAAAGCAGATAAATAGTTGGCACTTAAACTTTCAACAGTAATTATGACAATATTGGGATGAATTTCTGCCTGTTTCGATGTTATCAGTCGTTTAATGTGATCTTGTTCAGAAACGTAATTTGCATTATTTTCATTAAGTAACTGCTTTACATTTTGTAACACCTGTTCTTCAGGTAGGGTTTTATAAAAAGTCATGTAATCAAGTTTATTACTGCGAAAGGCTGAAAAAAAACTATAGATGCCATTATTCGCCAATTCGTTGACATAACGATTCGTTGATACATGTGCATACGATGACTCAACTAAAAAATAACCCAGTAGTGGAATAAGTAAAAATCCTGTTGCTATACGCAGACGTTTTAAAAATGGAATAGAATTTTTGATGCTGGATCTAATTGTTGATTGAAAAACAAGCATGGCACTAGTGGTTATCAATAAAATCACAATAAGTAATTCATTAACAGGGTATGATTCTCGTATATTAGCGATAACTTCTGAGGTATACACCAAATAATCAACGGCGACAAAATTAAATCGTGATGAAAATTCTTCCCAAAAAAACCATTCGGACAAACTACTGAATAAGATAATGTATAATGCAGCAAAAAAAAGTATGAATAAAAAGGGTGTATGAAAACGGTGCTGGTATATTTTATTTGGAATAAATAAACAGTATAAAACAAGCGGTATGGACATGTAACCTGCTGTAACAGTGTCCATTAATAATCCAACAAGAAAAGTTAAAAATAGATGAATTAAATCAGGCAATACTTGTTGCCATGAATAAAACATTAATACCATTCTGGTGATAAATGAGATTGATATAAAAACCAGAAAAAATAATTTAACGATTCCAAAACGATTATCTTTAATAATCAGGCCAGTTTTTATTTCTTGAAAAAATCGCATCACAATATTAACCTGCTAGAAATTTAACTATCTGAGAACAATCAGATAAAGTTAATAGATATTAAAACCCACTGTACTGTATCGGATTTAATGTGATAACAACGTGAAAGTATTGTGAAAGAAATGTCAAAATAAAATGTATTAAAGAAATATTCGTGGATGGTTGGCGCTTATGGCATAACAGACGCTAGTGATAGTAATAGAGAGAAATGTAAAAATATCAGTTAAAGTGCTGATTTAACTGAATTTTGATAATTGATAATATCCAGCGGTTTCGGACTGGCGATGTAATAGCCCTGCACATAATCTACGCCACAGTCTTTTAGTTTTTTTAGAACATCAGCATCTTCTACAAATTCTGCAATGGTTTTTTTACCCAGCGCGTGAGAAATTTCGGTGATGGATTTTACGATGGCAAGATCCATTTTATCCTGCAATAATTCCTGAATGAAGGCACCATCAATTTTAATAAAATCGACTGGTAAATTCTTTAAGTGTGAAAATGAACAATAACCACTGCCAAAATCATCTAATGCAAATTTACAGCCGTACCAGGTTAATTCTTTTATTAATTTTTGAGCGCTTTCAATGTTGTATATGGCACTGCTTTCAGTTACTTCAAATATGATTGCGCCTGGATTAAGATTATAACATTCAACAGCTTGTTGAATATCAGAAATAATATTTTCGTCATCAAAGGTTTGTCCGGATAAGTTTATTGAAACACAGGCATCCGGATACTGTTTTATCAACATTGAAATTTGGCGTAAAGCTTCATTAATAACCCAACGATCAATATTTGGCATTAAATTAAAACGTTCTGCAGTCGGTAAAAATGCGCCTGGTGCGATTACACCATTATTTTTATCCGGAAGTCTGATTAATACTTCATATAATGGTGCACGCACAATACCTTCATCCAATAAATTATGCCATAGCTCGCCATTATTTTCCGGGAGTTGTTCAAAATTTATATCTGTTACGGATAATATTGGTTGGAAATACAATTGAAATTTATCCTTACTCAATGCTTTTTGAAGCCGTGTAGACCAGCCTAAATCAAGATCCATCGCGGCTTTTTCATCTTGAACTGAATTATAAATATGAACTTGATCTCGGCCATTAGTTTTTGCGACATAACAGGCTATATCTGAATTGGCCAATACATCACCGGGTGATGTGGTTTCCTTATTAATAATAGCAACACCCACACTGGCATGAATTTTATAGTCTCGACCTAAATAGGAAAATTCATAACCCGACAGTAAACTTTGAAATTCGGATGCAGCTTCATCGATATGGTTTATATCAACATTGCGCATAATTACCGCAAATTCATCACCGCCAATTCGCGCTAATAAGTCCGATTGTCGTAAGCGCTGGTTCATGGCGTGACTGAGTTCAATTAATAACTTATCACCAGTCGCATGACCTGCGGTATCGTTAATGTATTTGAATCGATCCAGATCGATGTACAACAATGCACTGATCTCATCGCTGCGTTTTAAACGGCGAACTTCTTCTTCCAGGGCATCTTCAAAATATTTCCGATTAAACATTTTGGTTAGCGAATCATGATTTACCTGCCATTTTAATTCTTCTTCGAGTAATTTCCGCTCAGATATATCCCGAAATGCGATAACTGCACCTTCAATAGTACCTTCGATTTGCAAAGGAAAAACGGTTAGTTCCACCTGCGTAGGATTACCATCGTATCGAATAAAATGCGTTTCAAGCAGCGTGTCTATTGAGTGATTAATGATATTGTCATACAGTTCTTGTGCAGTAAATCGTTCGGTTTTTCGTAGTGTGTGATGTGTTAATTGTGTGTGGAAAATATCTTGCGGTTTTTTACCAATTAAACTTGTGCCATCAGCATAACCTAATATCGTTAGTGCAGTCGGGTTAATAAAATTTATTTCATTATTATTATTAACACCATAAACACCATCTCCAACCGAAGATAAAATACCATTGAGTCTTTTATGTTCTGTTTTGATCTGCCTGTTGCTTTGCACACTACGGCTTAATGCAGCGACTCTGGCCTGAAACAAGGTATCAGATTCATTTTTAAACATGCATTCTACAGCACCTGCCTGCAAGGAATCGGTTATGACGTTATCGGCATAAGCGCTAGTCAAAATTGCACAGATAATTGAAGAACTTGATGTATCAGCCAATAACCGTTTACATAATTTATCACCATTCATCACTGGCATAAAATAATCGACAATAGCTATATCGTATTTTTTAGTTTTAACTTTTTCCAATGCTTCCTCTGGTGAGGATACTGCATCGGTTAGATAACCACTGCCAACCAATAAGCGTCGGAATTTGACCCGTGCGGTAGGAGAGTCATCAACTAGTAAAATTGTGATTGGCTCCAATTCATTATTAGCGATAACCGGAACAGTTAGTGTATTGCTTGATTGTAAATTTTGTAACGAGGGTACGATCTCGGCGTAATTATTCCAGAGTAAAAATCCGGTACGTTCCCGACTCGCCGTCCACGCTATTTTTGCCGCTTCGGCTTCATGGGATAATGCTAATACCGAAATATGTTGATATTGTGGTTCACACAATAATGTTAATAAGTCATCTGCACTGGCCAAAGTAACATTAGGCCAACCGATAATGACAGCAGAGTAATTGTGTCCATCGGCGTCTTCCAGGCAACGCAGGCCATCATCAAAATTGTCTTTAGTATCAATCTGATAGTCACTCTCAGATAACATTTTTAAGAGTACGTGACAGAGCGTAGATGATTCTTCAATGATAAGAATCTTATGCATAAAGTTCCTGTGAAAGTAACAAATTATTAGTACTATTATCGGATAAGATGAAAGTTTCTTAATGTAAATCAGGAATAGCAGCTTGCTATAATGACAGTATTACACCCTGAATACAGTAAGGATTTAGTAACCAAGTGTCAGTATATTGTTAATATCTTATTCGTAATTACATTCCTCGGCTAATTTCCGAATCTTTTTTTGAAGCTTGTGTGAAATAGTGGAGTATTTGCCTCGTAATGTACTCTCAGCCTGATCCCTGTGATGTTCGTGAATGTTTTGCACAATGTCAGCTGCAGTTTGATGAAAATAACTGTGTGCAATGCGAACATCTTCGAATGTACCGGTTTTTTTATTAAGTTTGTCTTTATTGCTATACAACCATTTTCCTAACAAGCACTGGTCGTCCTTCTTTATTTGTTCAGGATCCAGTAGTTCTTTTGAGCTACCATCAATATAACGTTTTAAACGTAGTTTCCACATAACATGTGCATTAATTGCATCCAAAAAATTCATCATTACTCCAAATTATATATTTGATTTGTGGACCATCGAGCTCTTATTAGCGTCAAAAACCGTGGATTCTTTAGTTATTCAGTTTAAATGTATAAGTGTCAGGAATTTTTCCAGGGTTAAAGCAAGCTGTAAATGTGACGATATATATAAGGTAGAATTACACAGGTTTGGACTAATTTCATTGAAACTAAACATACTATATTTGTATTTCAAATACACACTCGTAATATTGTTTTGTATTGGTTTTAGTTCATCACTTACTTTAGCTGATTCTCGAAAACAGACCATAAAAGCACTTTATATCCCGCTAGCCGATCATTATGCCGCATTGGTTGCGTATGAGCGTTATCGTAGCAAAATGAAATACGCCGATTTTCAAATTGAGCAAATGAAAAATTGGGATTTATTAAGAGCCTATTTCCAAACGAATGAAGTGGATATGGCCTATGTTATGAGCCCGCTTGCAATGGCGATGTATAACCAAAAACCACATTTTAAATGGATTGGTTTAATGCATCGTGATGGTAATGCTCTGGCAATTAATGATTTGCTAAATAAACACGTTCAATTACTCGAGCACCGTAAGGATCGTAAACCCGATGGTAAGGTTGCACAGGCATTATTAAAAGCTTACCAACAAAACAAAGTTGCCACTCAAATTGGCATGCCACATCTATTATCAACTCACAGTGTCGTGTTATATCGATACCTTAAAGAACATGGCCTGAGAATGAGCCTGACTCCGAATGCAGAGAATACAGAAGTATTGGCAATTTCATTACCACCACCAAAGTCACCTGCCTTTATCAAGAGTAAAAATAATCGTGTTATTCCTGCCGCTTTTGAACAGTCATTGCCATGGGCCGATATTGTTGAAACCGGTGGTTTTGGTAAAGTTGCCTGGTATTCTAAAGATGTAATGCCGTGGCCAACAGGGCATGTCGAATGTATTGCTCTTGCGACAAATTTGGCAATATCTAAAAAATTTAATGCATTAAAAGAAGTAATGCATTTTATCAGAGTGGCCGGACATGACATCGAAAATGCCAGAATAGCCGGAGGCGACAAACTTGAGGCTATTGTAAACATTGTCCGTAAGCATATTCCTGCGCATACCCGAGTAGCCATTATTGCAAGTCTTGATCCTGATTTACGAGTGATTAATTATCAAAATCTTGATGTTGATAAACCTGGATTAAAATTGATAATGGATTTGGCGGTTGAAGCTGGAATTCTTAAAAAAGTTCTGTCCATTGATGAGTTTGCTGATACCCGATTTGGCAGTCAAAAAAATCTTGAGTGACCCATTCTAGAAAATGAAAAATAAGAATACTAATTTTATTTCATTATCACGAAGCCTGGTGTTGTGGTTTTTATTATTGTCATTATTTCCGTTAATTGTTGTATCGTGGATTAGTTATCAACAAGCAAATACCAGTCTAACAAAAAATGCAGTTGAAAAAATTGAAAATGCATCTTTAATGCGCTTTCAATATATTAAAACATGGTTTGAATATCGATTTATGGATTTGAGTATTCAGGCTGAATCCGATATTAATTCTGAATTATTAAAGCAATTAATTAGTGGTTTAGAGCAGAGTGGAAAATCAGCAAGCGACTATGTTAAAAGTTTTGATTGGACAAAACGCGTCGATAGCAGACAGCATGATTTAATAACCACGAGTCGTAACTATGATTATATTTATGATCTATTTTTAATTGATACCCAGGGTAACATTCTATATAGCGTTGAAGCTGAGTCTGATTTAGGTACAAGTTTATTAACCGGAAAATACTCAAAAACACTGTTTGCCAAAAGCGTTCGAACGACATTAGAGACAGGCTTATCACAATTCTCTGATTTTGAACGGTATCAACCATCCAACAATATTATTGCCGGTTTTTTAACTGCACCATTGTTAGATGAATTTGGTGGTAAGTTAGGTGTCTTCGCAATTCAAATTCGCCTTAATCGAATTCTGGATTTATTTAAAAACCACCATGATCAAGCATCTGTGAATCACTATATCGTTGGTGAAGATGGTAAATTACGATCAAATAATCAAGGTACGCAAGATGATATATTGCATACAGTAATTTCGACTGAACAAATTAGTTTGTGGAAAACTGAACACGGCGTTGATGGACAGCATCAAGATAATCAGAAAGAGACAGTATTTACATACGATGGCCCTTTTGGTATCCCGGTAATAGGTTTGCATCAAGCGATTAAAATTAAAGCCGTTAATTGGGCCTTGGTTAGCGAGGTGAATGAATCCGATGCCTTAGCGAGTGCTTATTTATTGGGTAAAATCACTTTATTATTAGTACTGCTGACAGCATTAATTGTTGTTGCGATAGCTTTTTATAAAGTACGCAGTATTATCAATCCAGTGATTTCCTTAGTGAAGACGACTAAAAAAGTGACAGCTGGTGATCTTGATCAGCATGTCGAAATTAGTGTTAATAATGAAATTGGCCAACTGGCTGAAGCGTTTAATCATATGATGCAAGTTCGAAAAAAAGATCAAGAAGCACTTGAACAGAGCAGTCGTAGAACAAAACGTGCCTTAGAAAATGCGAAAGAAAAGCAATTTGCAATTGATCAACATGCAATAGTTGCGGTTACTGATATTAAAGGCAATATCACATACGTTAATGACAAATTTTGTGAAATCAGTGGCTACAATCAAGAAGAGTTATTTGGAAAAAATTATCGTTTGCTAAATTCAGGATATCACCCCATGACATTTTTTAAAGCGATGTACGATTGTATTTCAGGTGGTGATGTTTGGCGTGGAGAAATTTGCAATAAGTCTAAAGATGGCAATATTTACTGGGTGGATACTACCATTGTTCCCACAATGGGTAAAAATGGTAAACCAATAAGTTATATTGCAATACGCACTGATATTACCGAACGAAAAAAATCCGAGCTTGATTTGAAACAAGCAAAAGAAATCGCAGAAGAAGCAACTCGCCTGAAATCTGAATTTTTAGCCAACATGAGCCATGAGATACGAACGCCAATGAATGGCGTGATAGGAATGACAGGCCTATTGCTGGATACCGAGCTAAGTTCAAAGCAACGTGTTTATGCACAAAATGCCATGAAATCAGCCGACAGTTTGTTATCTATTATTAATGATATTTTAGATTTTTCAAAAATTGAAGCCGGGAAGCTAGAGTTAGAACTATTACCGTTTGATTTACAAAATTTAGTTGAAGATGTTGCTCAATTAATGTCGTTCAAATGCCGTGAAAAAAACCTCGAAATGTTATTACATTTTAAACCGGGAACAGAACAATATTTGATAGGTGATCCAGGTCGTATTCGGCAAATATTACTCAACTTATTAAGTAACGCCGTAAAATTTACCGAGCATGGAAATATTTTGCTATCAGTAGAATCAGAAGCTGTGATAGATAATTTTGTAACGCTTCAGGTAAAAGTGGAAGATACTGGAATTGGAATTGCAGAAAATAAACTGGATAAAATTTTTAACAAGTTTGATCAGGAAGATGGCTCAACTACCAGAAAATTTGGTGGGACTGGTCTTGGTTTAGCAATTTGCCAACAGTTGTGTCAAAGTATGCTGGGTGATATTTCAGTTACTAGTATAAAAGGACAAGGTTCCTGTTTTAATTTTCATATTAATCTTGAGCTTGCAGATGAGTCTGATTTCCCACATCTCGAATTCGGAAATGTTGAACAATTAAAAGATCTAAAGTTATTAGTTGTAGATGATCTTGAAATTGCACGAACTATTATTTGCGAACAATTATTAGCTTTGAAATTAAATATTTCAACGGCATCTTGCGGTAAACAAGCTCTTTCACTTTTACATGGATCTCACTCAAATAATACTCCTTTTGACATTGTTATTACTGAT
>CAYOHQ010000092.1:0-10361 GCA_964403805.1 uncultured Thioalkalispiraceae bacterium
GCTACACCAGAGTCATTCGCATAACGCCAGTTGGTTTCTGATTGTGGCTCAACACCACCAGATGCACAAAATACACCAACGCCACCATCAAGCACTTTTAGTGAACGATAAACTTCGATTGTGAAATCAACGTGACCGGGGGTGTCAATGATGTTGAAACGATGGTCATCCCATTCACATGAAATAGCCGCTGACTGAATAGTAATACCGCGCTCAGCTTCTTGATCCATGAAATCAGTGGTTGCTTCACCGTCATGCACTTCGCCGGTTTTATGAATAGTTCCGGTAAGCTTTAATATACGTTCTGTTGTTGTGGTTTTACCCGCATCGACGTGAGCGAAGATACCAATATTTCTATACTTGTCTAAATCTGCCATGTTATTGCTACTCTGTTTAATTAATATTTACCGATACTATCGGCAATCCATACCATACCCTTCAACGCCGTAATCCATTTTGCCACGCAAGGAAACTGTTAATTCGAATAAAGGACACCTACACAATGATGATTCAATATCGAGGGGTCAACCTAGAATTATAACCTAAAGTTATGCCAAGTGGATAGAAAATTAAACTGGACACCCATAAATTGATGGGTATTATGTGTAAAAAAGTGTATTTAGGCCGCTTTGGGTACTTGGTGGGAGAGAAATCTCCTGGTTTTATAGCCCTGCTGTTAATTTTGTTACGTTACGTAAGTATTAAATTAAGTCCTTCGGCTCACACTATCATGAAGGAGGTGCTTATGTAAAAGACATTTACTTTTATAATAATGAATGCATACATTCTGGAATTAACTATTTAACACCAGTGGAGTGCGAACTAATGGTGGCGTAATAAGGGTGTTAACTATTTAGGGGGATGGTCAGTTTTCGCGAACACGCATTTTTTTTGTAAAGAACGCAAAAACGCGCCCGTTATCTTCGCAGCTTAACTAGACGTTATCTTCAATAAAAACAATAAGATGGAGCATGACACTTGCAATTTTAAAAAGTAATACTATACTGGTATTACTTTAATTGGAGTTTGAAGTTATGCGAGTTACTACGAAAGGCCAAGTTACAATCCCACGAAATATAAGAGAAAGTTTAGGTATTACCCCTGAAACAGAAATTGACTTCATCGAAAGCGATGGAAGATTTTACATTGTAAAAACTGGCGAACCTAAAATTAAAGGTAAGTTTAAAAATCTCAGAGGAATAGCAACTGCAAAAATGACAACAGATGAAATTATGAGTCTTACCAGAGTTACAAAATGAATGGGATCTTAATAGACTCCTGCGTGTTACTAGACTTATTTACAAATGATCAAAATTGGGGCGAATGGTCAGAAAATACATTAGAAAAATACAGCTTAACTAACACCCTATATATTAATTCAGTTGTTTATAGTGAAGTCTCAATCGGTTTTAATCAAATAGAAGAAGTGGAACAAGCTATTTCTGAACTTGATATTAAGGTACTAGAAATTCCACGGGAAGCACTATTTCTTGCAGGAAAAACATTTCTAAATTACAGAAAAAATAAAGGAACCAAGACTTCCACATTACTTGATTTTTTTATTGGTGCGCATGCAAATATTTCAAAGTTTGATCTAATTACTAGAGACATTAACAAATATAAAACATACTTTCCTCAAACAAGACTAATACATCCGGAACATTAGGAGTTTGAAAAATAATAAGCTACGCAAGAAAGTCAACATTGACTCATTTTTCATCTGCCGAAAACCGGCCAATAAAAAATGAGCAAGTTATTTAAACGTTATGTGTAAAAGGAAAAATTATGTACAAATTTAAACTTATTGCTACTTTAATGTTTTTCAGCACCAATCTATATGCCGAATCCTTCGAGGAGCTAATAGTATTTCCCGGTGATAACGTAAATAATAAATCACATGTCTTCTACGCAAACATGTGGTGGCAGTGGAGTTTCAGTATGCCTAAGAATCAAAGTCCAGTGCGAGATCTCACAGGCGAAAAATGTCACGTTGGTCAGTCTGGTGACGTATGGTTTCTTGCAGGTGGTTATGGTAGCTCTACAATTAGACGTACATGTGAAATACCGGAAGGAAAACATATATTTTTCCCTGTAATAAATATGGTCTACTACCCAAGAAAAGAAGGCCTAATAACTTGTGCAGATGCCAAAAATTCTGCTGCTTTGAATAATGATAACTTAATATCCATCGAAATCGAGGTTGATTCGTTAAAATCTTCTAACCCGGCTCATTCTCGAGTTGCTACCGAAGAATGTTTTGATTTATTAGGGTTAGTACCGAGATCTTTTAATCCTCCAAGAATTTATCCAGCAGCTACAGATGGATTTTGGATCATGTTAAAACCACTTTCAAAGGGAACTCACAGCCTAAAATTCAAAGCCAGATATAATCGAGAAAATGGCGCATTTAGCAAAATGGCGCAAGATATCGAGTACAAACTCATAATCAGATAGTAATAACAAATTTTTCTGGAGCTGGTTATGCCTTTTATCTTGAAAAATTGAATTAAAATGAAAACACTTAGCATCAAATTAGAAGTGCGACATTGTAGATCACCAGAACATATATTTAAAATCATTACTGACACTATGCTGTCAGTAGACCTGTTTTAGACTATCCACTGTCAACTGACCTAATTTTATTAATGGAGAAATAACAATGGAAAACAATAACTCTAATACTGCAGTCTGGTTTGAAATTCCTGCAACGAAATTTGAACGTGCGGTAAAGTTTTATCACGATATTCTTGATGTCGATATAGTTGAAGAAGAAATGGGTGGATTACAACTGGGACTGTTCCCGCACGACGACAAAACATCTGTTTCCGGTGCAATTATCTACGGTATGGATTTTAAACCTTCCAAGGATGGCAGTATTGTCTATTTAAATGGCGGCAATAATCTTGCCACTGCCTTGTCGAAAGTAGAAGATGCTGGTGGTAAAGTTATCGTTACTAAAACGCATCTTGGTGATGAGATTGGATACATTGCACATTTTATCGACACTGAGGGTAATCGTGTCGGTATTCATTCTATGCATTGATTCAGGGAGATCACAGTGCACCGGGCCGACCGACTTTTCAGATTGTTCAATACCTGCAAAACCGTTATTTAACAACGGCTAGCTGGTTATCTGAAAAACTGGATGTGTCTGAGTGCACAATCCTACGAAGGTGAAGCAGTTGTCGGTTAAGTTTTATAGTTTTTTTCTTTGCGCTATTTTTTAATGCTTCCATTACAGCATTGAGTTCTCAGCAAGAGAGTTTTGCATTATCGATTAGCAGTAGCATCTAGACTTGGTAATAATCTGCGCTCCAGTATTTCAAAAACTCCCTGTACAATTAGTGCAAGCACTGCTGCTGGTATTGCGCCCTGTAATATCAAATTTGTATCGTCCAGTCTTATCCCGGTGAGAATGGGTTGACCATAGCCACCTGCTCCAATGAGTGCACCGAGCGTTGCCGTACCAACATTAATTACCGCCGAGGTTTTGATACCCGCCAGTATTGATCGGGTTGCCAGTGGTAGCTCGACAATGCGTAAACGTGCTGTGGAAGATAAGCCTAACACCACTGCGGACTCTTTAATATCTGATGGTATATCATTTAGACCCGCGTAGGTGTTGCGGATGATGGGTAGTAAGCTATATAAAAAAAGTGCAACCACAGCTGGTGGCCCGCCAATGCCGAGTAATGGAATCATAAATACAAATAACGCAAGTGCCGGAATGGTTTGTATTATACTCGCAGTGCCTAATATTAGATGACTGAGCTGTGGCTGTTTCGCTGCGATGATACCCAACGGGATTGCTAAAAATATCGCAGCAGAAAGCGATATTAGAACCAGGACTAAATGTTCTTTGGTGTACCGCAGAAATTGTTGCCAGTTACTTACCGTGATAACAGTTGTGTTAATGTTAAGGTGTTTTTTTAGAAATGTAGAGGCGACGTGTGACTCGGATTGGCCTTTGAGTTTTACGTTGGCATTCATAGCGACCATCGTCTGGGCATTAATTTTTCCTGCTAGTTGATTTAAATAATTAACCAGCTTTGGGTTGCGTGTTTGTAAATTGTCGCGATATAAAATAATGGCGTGATAGGCTGGAAAATACTGTAAATCATCTTCTAGTGTGCGTAATTGGTAATATTTTATTTCTGCATCGGTGGCGTATAGATCAGTAACTTGCAGCGAATTTGCTTCTATACCGCGATAAGCCAAATCATGATCGAGACCGGTGACTTCTTTTTGTGGCAATTGATAATGTTGTTGTAATCCGGGCCAGCCGTCATCTCTATCCATAAATTCATTAGTGAAACCTAATACTAATTCAGGGTGTTTCCTTAGGTCGGAAATACGGCTAAGGTTTAATTTTTGTGCTAATTTTTCTTTCACTCCAATCGCATAGGTATTATTAAAACCCAACGGCGCTGTCATGTGTATTCCCTTTTTCAATAGGGCTTGTTTTAAACCAGCCAGTGTATTGATATTTTCTTTTGCGAGTATCTCTTTCATTAAGGTTCCAGTGTATTCTGGATAAATATCTATTTCACCGCTTAGTAGCGCACTCCACAATATGCTGGTGCCACCGAGTTGGGCATTATACGTTGTTTGTGCGCCGCTAGCGCCAGCCAGTTGACGAATGATTTCTCCCAGTACAACGGATTCGGTGAATGTTTTGGAGCCAACAGTTATTGTATTATCTGAATTTGTAGCAAAACTGATTTCGGAAATTAAAAAAAATTGTGTGACTAGCGAGATTGAGATGAATAGGCGCAACATTATGATAGTGCCTCGTCGAGCATTGCTAAAGGGCTACGTTGAGCGTTAATAAATTGTGTCACAAAAGGTTCAGATGGTGATTTAGCTAAATCCGTCAGTGTGCCTTGTTGTATCAGTCTACCATCGCGTAGCAGGATAATGTGATCGGCAAAAAAGGCGGCTTCGGCTATATCGTGCGTAACCATGATAACGGTTTTATCTAATCGATTAAAAATTTCTTTGAGTTCTTGTTGTAAATCTAAACGAATCATAGGATCCAATGCCCCTAACGGTTCATCGAGTAGTAATAAGTCAGGGTTCAACATTAATGCGCGCATTAAACTAACGCGTTGTCGTTGCCCACCTGAGAGTTCACTTGGGTGTCGATTAAAAAAATGTGGGGCAATATGAACTAAGGCTGCAAGTTCGTGCAGGCGATTTACAATTTTTTTTACTGGCCAATGTAGATAAGAGGCCATGAGCGTGACATTGTCACGTACAGTCAAATGAGGGAACAGGCCACCTTCCTGAATAACGTAACCCATTCGGTGACGCAGTGCCGTGATATTTTCAGACGTTAATTTTGAACCTTCAAAAATAAGTGAGCCGAGCTCAATTTTTAACAGACCCGCTATAACACGCAATAGTGTTGATTTTCCGCAGCCACTGGGTCCGATAAGTATGGTGGTTTTATTTGGCTGAAATTCCAGATTTATTTCAGATAATGCTTGTGTATCACCATAATGAATTGATATGTTATCTAGTCTGAGCATTTAAGCAGTGTCGCTAATTTGATGCAACTTCTCAAGTTTATATTTTAATCAATTAAAGATTTAAAAAGGGTTGAGCTCATTAATCACTATAAATAACCAGCTAATGAAATTTGAGCATGTTGATAAAAGCACATTATTTCGTGTTATCCATGAGATGGATTAAATATTATTAATGGATAATATTAATAGTGAAACATTATGGCTCTTAAAAAATTTAATTAACAATAATTTTAACGTAACAATTTTTTATAAGTTGCTATAAAAATATCCATTTTTTCAAAGATTTAACTAAAAGTGTTTGTAGTTATCAAAAGGAAAATATATGAATAATGAAACTTCACCTTATGAAACACCAAAAAGTTCTATTAATGAAAACAATGAGACAGAACAAGACATAATTATAGCAAGTAAAAAATTACGGTTTGTAAATTCAATTATAGACTATTTTGTTTTTTTATTAATTAATATTGTTATTGGTGTATTAGTCGTAATTGTTTTTGGTGATGAAGGGCTTAAGTATATAGAATCAATACCTGATGCAGTCTTGGGAATATCACTATATTTATTTTACTATATTTTTTTCGAAGCCATGACATCTAGAACTATTGGAAAATTAGTGACTGGAACAAAGGTTGTAAATAAGAATGGATTAAAAGCATCGTTTGGTCAAATTCTCGGTAGATCGTTTTCAAGGTTAATCCCCTTTGAAGCTTTCAGTTTTTTTGGGAAAGATGGACGTGGATTGCATGACAGATTAGCAAATACTCTTGTAATTAAGTGTAGGTAATATTTATACAAGCAGTACACTGGATTATGAGCTGCTAATGCGGTAGATGCAATGTCAGATAAACTGGGATATATAAGACTAAGCTATCCTCGGAACCCATTGTATAAGTATCACGGCATGATAGTCGTGTATATAAAAATAATTTGGAGTTATATGAATTCAAATAAACCATTAAAGTCTGTATTGTTTAATTCACTTGTTGCTCGTAATACTAATGAACCACATAGAACGGCTACTGCACTTGAGCTTTTTTATGATTTAATTTATGTTATCGCCATAGCAAGTCTTGCTAATGAGCTTCACCATGCTTTATCTGGCTGGCATCATGTTGGCCACGCTATATCCATGTACACTTTTATTTTTTTTACTATTTGGTGGCCATGGAATAGCTACACATGGTTTGCTTCAGGTTACGATACTGATGATGCTCAATTTAGATTGGCTTCATTTTCTCAAATGATTGGAGTAATTATCATTGCTGTCGGTGTTAAATCCGCTTTCATAGAAACAAATTTCTTAATCATGATGGTTGGCTACGTTATTATGAGAATTCCCTACATTCTGATGTGGCTGAAAGTTGCTTATGATGATGAAGCCTCACGACCAGTGGCCATTCGATATGCTTCAGGTGTTTTCTTGATACAAATTGCCTGGTCGTTATCTATTTTATATTATCCTAGTTTATACTTATTTGTGGCTCTAATTTTTTTCGAATTGCTCATCCCCTACGTTGCAGAACATACAATTGATAAAGGTCATAACACCAAATATCATTTTGATCATATCGAGGAGCGATTAGGTTTGCTTACCATTATTGTTCTAGGTGAATCCATGTTAGCCGTCGTTTATGCTTTTAATAAACTTGTAGAACATTTCTCTACTGAGATGCTAACATTAGCTGCTAGTGCTGTGCTCATTCTCTTTTCAATGTGGTGGATATATTTTGACGATACAGTAGAACAAGAATTAGCAAGTGAGAAAAAATCATTTATCTGGGGTTATAGCCACTATCTTGTATATGGATTTGCAGCGGCTGTTGGTGTCTTAATTAGCGTTAATGTCGATGTTTTAACAAAGAGTGCAAATATTGATGGTGAAATTGCAATTATTGGTTTAGCTCTAGTGCTAGCGGGTTATTTAATTTCTGTTTGGTTCTGTCATGATTATCTACTGAACAAGAAGGGATTACAATTATTTGAATTAGTAATTCTTGCCGCTTTAGTCGTGACTATTGCCATTATTTTTCAAAGTATATTAATGATATGTATTATCGTTGTCGTATTTAATGTAATTAGACTTATTAGGGAGCACAATCAATTGAAATTTCAGCATAAAATATAATTTATTAACCTAACTAATAGTACAATGTGTAATTTTTATGAAATCTAATTAAACATAGCTTTAACCACAAAAGGTAAATTATGTATATTCTATTAACCGGTCTATTTGTTTTTTTAGGAATTCATTTAGTGTCTAGTTTAGTGAACTTTAGAAGTAATATAGTTTCTAGATTGGGAGAAGGCCCATACAAAGGCTTGTATTCTGTCTTTGCTTGGACTGATTTTAATAGTTTATGGGAAATCGAAGGCAGGCTATTACGTAATATGGGAACCGCCATTATGGAGTAAGGATGTTGTATTTTTAATAATGCTATTCTCGTTCTTTTTTTTAGTCGCTGCGGACATTAAATCTAATATTAAACGATACTTACGTCATCCTATGCTTATTGGTGTGGCGCTCTGGTCAAGTGCTCATTTATTTGCAAACGGTGATTTTGCTTCAATTTTATTATTTGGATCTTTTTTGGCGTACTCTATATTTGGAATGTTCTCCGCGAATAGGCGCGGTGCAACAAAACAAGTGGAAAAATATCCACTCTCTAAGGATGCAATAATTGTAGTTTTTGGCCTGGTTGCTTATGTTATTTTTATAAAATATTTACATCCGTATTTAATTGGAGTTGCAATTATTTAATATTCTCATTAGTCACTTTAAAATAATAAAAATTACTGTTTCCAGAACTTATTATAGTCTTTTTATTGCAACAGAAAAATTTGTGAGCAATAAAATTTTAGCCTAAACAGTAAGTTACATTTTTAACTGATGCAATTGAAATTAAGTTGATTATTTTAATCTTACTACTATATTTAATATTGAGAAATAGTTAGAATTAATTATCAGTGATAAAATGACTAAAATTGCAATTATTCAAGAATCACCAGTACTGCTAGATCGAGAAAAGACGATTGAGAAGGCAGTTCAATTAGTTGAACAAGCTGTGTCGGCTAATGCTAGCCTGGTTATATTTCCTGAGGCATTTATTTCAGGTTATCCTGCCTGGATTTGGCGTCTTCGTCCCGGCGGTGACTGGGCTACTAGTGAAAGACTCCATTCTCTTATGCTAAATAGTTCTGTTGATATTGATGCTGCTGATCTACAACCACTGTGTAATACAGCAAAAAAAAATGGAATAGTAATAGTCTGTGGCCTAAATGAACGAGATGGAAAATTGAGTAAGGCAACATTATATAATACTGCAGTGACAATTAATTCTGATGGGAATATTCTTAACCGACATCGAAAATTAATGCCAACTAATCCCGAGCGAATGGTATGGGGGTTTGGCGATGGTTCTGGCTTAAAGGTATCGAGCACTTCTATAGGAAGAGTTGGGACACTCATTTGTTGGGAAAATTATATGCCCTTAGCAAGATATACTTTATATTCTCAAGGTGTAGAGATTTACATAGCACCCACATATGATAGTGGAGAGAGTTGGTTGGGTACAATGCAACATATCGCTCGCGAAGGACGTTGCTGGGTAATAAGTAGTGGTGTTGCACTTGAAAATAGTGATATTCCAATTGATTTCCCAGATAGAGAAACTTTATACCCCGCTACAGAAGAGTGGATCAATCCGGGAGATTCAGTAGTCATTGCACCGGGTGGAGAAATAATAGCAGGTCCTATGCATAATGAAAAAGGAATTTTATTTGCAGAACTGGATTTAGACAGAGTTAGTATTTCAAAACGTGATCTTGATATTACCGGGCACTATTCTAGATCTGATATTTTTACTCTTACTGTAGATCTTAAGCCGAAGAGTCCAATTGAGTATAAGTAAAATACTAAATAGTGTTTAATCAAGCACAAGAAAATTAGAAATCGGTATAGCAAATTAAAAAATAGAATCATCGTGTTTTGTTAGTTATCTTGACATAGGAGCGTCAACGCTGTGATGGAACGATTTTTTCGAAGTCTAAAAACGCAAAGACAAAATCACTTGAGTTTTATGAATCATGGATTCGTAGTACAGGTTATTGAGCAATACATATACTTTACAATTATAAACGGCTACTTTGAAATTACTGCATTGGTTAAAATAGGCGATTTCTCATCTAAAAAGGAGTATATTAACTTATGAGTAGTATAGAATTATTAAAAAATTTATTTTAATAATCGCCGTATTGGTTGCTGTCGGTATTACTTACCTGGCAATTGAGGGAAGCAAAATGCAAGAAATTAAAACGGAAATTGAAATTGCTGCACCACCGCATAAAGTATGGAATATTATTACAGACATTAACAATTGGCAGGAATGGAGTCCGACTATCAATGATTCACAAGGTACTGCATCTGTAGGTTCTAAACTCACTATAACAATGATTGGTAAAGAGGATGGCAAAGATGGCCCGAAATACAATCCCATCATTATGGATCTAAATGAACCAAATTATTTTCATTGGCGGCTCATATGTTAGCAGGATTCATTTTTACAAATGATAAAATATTTAAACTGGAAGAAACAAAAACAGGAACACGCTTAACTCATATAGAAACCTTCAAAGGATTGCTTGCACCGATTTTTTGTGGACAAATGGAAAAAGGTGTTACTCCTATGTTAAATTCAATGAACAAGGCATTGAAGGTGTTAGCTGAAAAATAAATTGTTATGACTTATAAAGAATTTAATCTCTTTTGTCGTTCTCTTAAAGCAACATCTGATGTGGTCTAATGAATCTGGACACCGAAATGGGATAAAC
>CAYOHQ010000093.1:0-5587 GCA_964403805.1 uncultured Thioalkalispiraceae bacterium
ACCTGTGGTTGGTAAATATTTTTGAATTAATTTCAATTCTTTTAAAATAATACCGGCTGAATAAGTATCGGTGCATTTACTTTGGTGCCCTACTGCAATTCGAATAGTTTCTGCACTAACAACACTCGAAGCACCGAGTAAAATAGTCAATGCTACCAGCATTTTTGAAGCTGTTTTCATTTTGTTTCTCCCTTTAGTCATAAAATTGGACACATTTTTATTTTCATAAAGCAAACTTGTTATAACGTGTTATGTCGATACATAACTAGTGCTGCATCTGTTGTGCCAAAAAGCACACAAATAACAAAACAATTATCTATCTTGTTATTTTTAAAGAAGAATAAGTAATTTATCAGAAGAAAATTTCAGGACAATATTTTTAAAACGCGCACAGTTTTGGTGCGAAGCTATATTTTCATGCACCATAAAAGATTTTTTAGTGTTTGCAGTTAGCAGAATTTAATACAAGTGAAATTAGTATTAAACAGTAGTAAATTAGTACGTACCTAATTAACGTAATTATGATATTTTAATATAGATATTCATGCACTTGCAGTTACCTCACGATAAATTTCTATGCGATCACCTTCGGATAAAGTTTCACTTAACGCTTTTATAACGCCGTGAATACCTACTTTATTTTGATTAAGATCAATATCGTTACATTTATCCAATATTCCGGAAAAAATAATACCATCCTCAATTGTTGCACCACGAGCCAATTGTACTTCATGAATAATTTGTTGTTCATTCGTAATATAAACAACTTCAACTGTTAACTTCATTGGATCACCAAGATCGGCCATCAGTAATTGAAATTGTTCTTCACTTAGATTCTCATAATCTTCCCCGTTTTCATCAAGTTTAATTTTAATTTCTATTTCTACTGCTTTTATTTGTTTCGTTATACTACTCGCTTGAGATTGTAGTAACTTTAATTGTTCATGCAATTCATGTGATTGATTAACTAACTCATTAAGTTCCATACTAAAAGTCCCATAGTTATTTTATAATAGTATTCTAATAATTCATTAATTCAAAACAAGATATTTCTCAAACGCATTTGAAATACGTTTTTTAAAAATACCATTTTGCGAAACGATAAAATAGGCCGCAATACCATTTTTTTCACAAAAGCTCATTCCTTTCTTATCTCCCATTACCATTAATGTTGTCGCAATCGCATCTGCACGTGCAGTTGTATCGCTAACAACAGTAACCGATGCTAAGTTATGTGTGATTGGCTTACCCGTTACTGGATTAATTATATGAGAATAACGTTGTCCATTTTTTTCAAAAAAATTTCGATAATCACCGGATGTTGCAATTGCTCGTTCAGTAATATTAATAATTTTATACACTTCTCGAAAAGTGGGTGATGGAGATTCAATTGCAACTCGCCACTGGCTTCCATCTATTTTTTTTCCAATTGTCCGAATCTCTCCACCAATCTCAACCAAATAGCCCGAAAAATGATATTGTGACAAATGTTGTGTAATTTTATCAACTGCATACCCTTTAGCTATTGCAGACAAATTTAAACTCATTGGTGTATTTTTTTTAAGCGCATTTTGCGTGTGATCAATATCTAAATTCTGATAACCCGAATTCAATAATGCTTGCTGTATTTTTTTATCATCAGGAAAGTTTCTACTAACCTCTTTTGCACCAAAGCCCCATAAATCAATTAATGAACCAATTGTAACGTCAAAAGCGCCTTTAGATAGCTTACTAATTGTTTGAGCAAGTTCGATAACATATAAGGTATCAGTTGAAACTGTAATCCATTGACCAGTTGGTTTGTTATTAATTTGCGTAATTTCAGAACTTTTTAACCATGTTGACATTAAATTATTAACAACATCTAAAACAGAATTTATTTCTTTTGCTAATTCTTCTTTATTAAAATTTTTCGTTTTCTTCCCAGGTTCAATTTGAATTGTATAAGTGGTTCCCATGGTAGAACCAGAGAGTAGTAACGTTTCATCATTGCCTTGGTAATTACAACTGAGTGTAAGGAGACTAAACAATATTACACTGATTGATTTTCTAACAATTGGAAATGAAACTAGAATAGACATTGTATTTAAATACTATTTAGCATTAGGTCAACAACATTGTTAAACCAACGCCACCGAGTAGCATTAAACTAATGTTTCGAAACAATGATTCAGAGACTTTTCCAAATAATTGTCCACCACCCCAGGTTGCTACTATAAAAAATGGTGATAACCAGGCTGTTCGAAACACGATATCTGTTGAAATAATTCCATGTGATATATACGTTACCAATGATACAAGTGCAGTTACAATAAGGAAAACAACAATAGTGGCTCGTGCAATTTCAGTTTTATAGCTACCTGATAGATAATATAAAATAACAGGTAAACCACCTAAGCTTGTAGCTCCACTAATTAACCCACTTATCATTCCCGTTCCAATTGATACAGAAGATTTACAATTTTCCTTGTAACGCCAACCAGTCGCTAAAACCAAGGCACACGCTATGACTAATATAGAAATTACATTTCGCATAAAATCTACATCTGCATATACCAAAAGAAATGAACCCACTGGAATAGCCACAATTGCTGATAATGACATTGGTATTACTGAACGCCAATGACATTTAGCAATAGCGCCAGGTAATAATTGAACAATCGGGATTAACTCTAATAAAACAACTGTCATAACGGCATCCAATGGACTGTAAATTAAGCTTAATATCGGCACCATAATCATTCCAGCGCCAAATCCTGAAAATCCACGAAATGTTCCAGCTAGTAATACCACCAGTATCGTAAAATAAAAATCAGCTGTTAAAGGCATACTTTTTCCTAAATTAAATTAAAAAGATAAGCATATTATAACATGTTATAACAAGTAAGCAAATAACCCAATTACTCGCTCTATATCATTGAAATTAATGACATTAAAATTCTATTAATGTATAGGATTAAATAATCGTAACTATTCAGCGTATTTTTAAAAACATGGAGTATGCGCAAATTATTACTAAAACCACCGGCTTTGGAACTAGGGTAGGCCAACTAATCTTATAAAGTAAGATTAGAAGTCATTGAATTATAATGTCCATGGCCCGCTCGAGTGCTTGGAGGTGAATTGCGAAGCAAGAGAAGCTGCCCTGGGGTGCAGCCATGAAGCACACGGTCTTGATTGGCCTATCCTGATTCCAAATCCTCACATTTTCTCTTTTCACTAGTTACGCTGAATAGTTACAAATAATTTATAATGGTTTATAAATTTTAGTATTATTCCGCCCCGATTCCTTGGCTTCATACAACGCTTTATCTGCATGTTCAATCCATTGCGTGTGATTTTTGATATCAGAATTTAGTTCAGCTATACCAAGACTAACAGTATAGGGAATAACCGTTCCCTCAAAATTAATTTTCAATGCGGCTATTCGTTCTCGAATTCGTTCAGCTAGAATTAGTGAATTTTCTGAATCAGTATCAATTAAAATTACAACAAATTCTTCACCACCATAACGACCACAAATATCGGTTGCTCGCGTTGAGTTTAACAGCGTTTTTGCGGTAACACGTATGATTTCATCACCGGCTGTGTGACCGTGCACGTCATTTACTTTTTTAAAATGGTCGATATCAAAAATTAACAATGAACAAACTTCATTGGTACGTTTGTCCCGTTCAAATTCGCGAGATAAACAATCTTCCCAGTAACCGCGGTTATTTAATTGTGTTAATCGGTCAGTTCGACTTAGTGCTTCGAGTTGATGATTTACTTTTTGTAACTCAATCTGACTAGTAGCGATGTCGGTTACATCATAAATATTTATGGCTATATGATTAATTTTACCATCAGCAGATAATAATGGGATAAATGTAATATTTTGATACATGAATTCAGCTGACCCAGTGATGGGACGGTAATTTTTAAATTCAAACAAATAAGGGCGTTGTTCCCAGGTTGTAAACGACCGACCTCTAAGCAACATGACTGACTGAATTTTTCGTTTAAACCAGGACATCGGGATATCAGGAAAAGATTCAAAAATATTTTTATTCAAAACAGTATTTGGTTTAATCGAACTATGGTTTGCCATAAAACCATTCCAAACCTGAATATTAAATTCTTTATCGAGCACTACCAAACCTACATCGATGGATTGTAGAACATCCATCATCCAATGGATATCACTCATATCAACTTGAGCATTCGCCATATCTAAGCCTCTATATACTCAGCGATTTGTTTTAAAGATTCAAGTGATTCTTCTGTGAATAACAACAATAAATCAGCATTGATATTACAACCTTCAATTGCAAAACCCATTTCGATGGTTAATATTTTTTTCCAGGTCATGGTGTTTTTATTTAATAAATTATCAATACTGATATGTTGACCTAATACAATGGGATTACCCTGACTAAAATTAAGATCCAGTTGATCGGCGATGCCTTTTAAACAGGCACCGATCATAATATTTGAAATGTCCATTAACATTTCAATTTGAGCTGCCTCGTCTAATTGCTCATCGTATTTCATTAATTCGGCGATATCGGTATAACTTGATTCGTTAAAAATTAACAAGGCTTCTCCGGCTATCCCCGAACCAATAAACCCCTGACACACGGCCGATAGTTTTGCATCACAATCAACTTGTCCAAGTGCCATTCGCAATTCACTAACTTCAAGCATATTAACATTCGGAATTGGCATTTTTATAAAATGCCCAAGTAATTTTGCCAGCAATTCAGCAGCTCGACCCATCGCCACATTTGCTACTTCACCAATCATATCCAATTCAGTAACTTCAATATCACTATTTTTGGTTTTATTGGATGTAATAGAACATAAACCAATCTGTTCCAATACTTCAGAAATTTTTTCTACATTAGTTGGTTTTTTAAGGAATGCTACAGCACCTAATTCTGTTACGCGTTTATTCGCTTCGGATTGAATATCGCCGGAAACTACAATTACAATTGATTGAAGATTATTTTCCCTTATGGATTGCAAAACTTCATAACCATCCATTACCGGCATATTTAAATCCAGAAAAAGAACTTCACCTTTCCCTGCGTTTAAATGCGTAATAGCATCTGCACCATCTATAGCAAAATTCAGGTTTACATCCCATTCTTCAGGTAAAGATCGGGCTAATTGCTTTCTGGCAAAACTCGAGTCATCACAAATAAGGACTTCAGTTGTCATTATTTTTCCAATACGTTAATTAATTGATCATGCTTTTAAATTAAAAATATCTTAATTTCACTTAACAACTATCGGCATTCAATTGTTCAGCTTTAGTGATATCCCTTGATAAGTAATTCCCCACAAAAAAAGGCGGGATAACCCGCCTTTTCATTTTCTTAACTATAGACTTAACGTCGTCTAGCTTTTTTCTTGGCTTTCTTTTTGGCCTTTTTCTTACCGGCTTTCTTTTTATCTACTTTCTTTTTAGCCTTTTTCTTACCGGCTTTCTTTTTAGCTACTTTCTTTTTGGCCTTTTTCTTACCGGCTTTCTTTTTAGCTACTTTTTTCTTGGCCTTTTTCTTACCGGCTTTCTTTTTAGCTACTTTTTTCTTGGCCTTTTTCT
>CAYOHQ010000093.1:5687-10357 GCA_964403805.1 uncultured Thioalkalispiraceae bacterium
TGGCCTTTTTCTTACCGGCTTTCTTTTTAGCTACTTTTTTCTTGGCCTTTTTCTTGGTTGATGATTTTTTCTTACTTGCTGTTTTTTTCGTAGCGGCGACCTTTTTCTTACTGGCTTTTTTCTTTGTTGCCGGTTTCTTTTTAGCAGCAGGTTTACTGCTTGCAGAAGCCATTTCAACAACATTACTTTCTGTGCCAGACTGACCGTTCGGCAAGCTATCTATAACACGAACAACAGTTTTGAAAATGTCATCGATTTCACCAACACCCTGCACTGTGCGTAATTTACCTTGCTTACGGTAATATTCAATCAGTGGTGAAGTTTGAGCTTCGTATACACGTAAACGATTGCCAATAGTCGCTTCATTATCATCTGCTCGATGGAGTAAATTACCACCACACTTGTCACATTGAGAGTCGATACGAGGTGGTGTTGTGTGGATGTTGTACATTTGACCACAGTCTTCACAAGTACGGCGCCCTGTTAAGCGTTGCATTAATACCTGAAAATCTACATCTATTAATAAACCCGCTTGTAATGGTTTATTCACTTTTTCCAACATTTTATCCAGCTCTTCAGCCTGAGGAATATTGCGAGGAAAACCATCGAGAATAAAACCATTATCTGTGTCTGATGTTGATAGTTTTTCTTCGATCATACCCAATACAATATCATCAGATACAAGTTGACCTGCATCCATTGCAGTTTTTGCCCGCATACCGAGTGGCGATTGATTTGCGACAGCTTCTCGTAGTAAATCTCCTGTCGATATGTGTGCCAAACCATACTTATTTACTAATTCTTTGGCTTGTGTTCCTTTACCGGAGCCTGGAGCTCCCAACAATATTATTCTCATTTTATATCTCGCTCTGTTGGCAGTAATAAAAGTGATGACATTATTTATAATTAGAAATACACAATTACAATTTTGTAAAAGTGCTTGATTTTTTTATTACCGTTAAGACATTAAAATTAATCCTTGATAGGTCTTAAGTCAATGTAAATTATGTAATTGATTTACTTTTTTTGGTAATACTTTGCAATAGATGGCATTTTTTTAACTTATTGATGATTTTTCTACCCGAAAATTTATGAATTACATAAGTTGTAACAAAAATTATTGTAAAATCTACTTCTTTACACAATGTAATCCTATTTAAATATTTAGTATGCAACAAAATAAAATCAGCAACATTTGCACTACTCTTCAAAATTGAGCCCGTACATTTTTTTACGAAACAGTCGATCTATTTATATAACTCTCCCACCAAAAAGCCTTTTTATAATTTTAGCTAAAAACATGAATTAAACCTTATAAAAAACAAGCTAATAGTGGCAAATACAGTCTATTTTCAATACAAGCATTAAATTAGCCCAAATCTGCTACTGTTATTAACTTAATAGTTGGAATCTGCTTTTCTTTTGATGTCAGGCTGCGTAAAATTGCCGGCTTTTTAACCATAAGTACTACCACGGGAAAACCAAATGAATCTTGATCGAGTCGGAACTGGTATTGATGTTCCAAAAAAAGTTAACGTTATTATTGAAATACCATCCCATAGCGATCCAGTTAAATATGAAGTCGACAAGGAAACCGGTGCCATGTTTGTGGATCGATTTATGAATACCGCTATGCACTATCCGTGTAATTACGGTTACATCCCTCATACCCTTTCCGAAGATGGCGATCCTGTTGATGTTCTGGTTATCACACCAACGCCATTAATCAGTGGTTCTGTTATTTCCTGTCGGGTTGTCGGTATGTTAGGTATGGAAGATGAAGCTGGACCAGATGCAAAATTAATTGCTGTGCCGGATGACAAGTTATGTAAACTGTATCGTAAAGTACAACAACCCGATGATTTACCTGAATTATTATTACAGCAAATTAGTCATTTTTTTGAACACTATAAAGACCTGGAAGAGGGGAAATGGGTTAAAATCAGTGGCTGGAAAAATGCAGAAACATCGCATCAGGAAATTCTCGATTCAATTAAGCGTTATAAGAGTGCGCCAGAGAAACCTTGTTTTTAAATCTTACGGATGAGAAATGAAAAATAATGAAAATTTGTATTGTTTCAGATAGCCATGATAACCGCTTTCTACTAAAGGCTGCTGCAGAAGACGCAAAGCTACAGGGCGCCGAACAAATATTGCATTGTGGTGATATAGTCGCTCCAACAACATTACGGATCTTAACCAAAGTTGGATTACCTGTTCATGCTATACACGGTAATAATACGGGGGATATGTATAGTCTTTCCAGATTAGCCGCAAATTCAGATAACAACATAAGCTATCATGGCCAGGATGCCGGTATCACCTTGTTTGACAAGCGAATATTTATGGTACATTACCCTCATTATGCTAGAGCGATGGCCACTACCGGTGACTGGGATATTGTTTGTTGTGGTCATGATCATCGTTCGAAGATAGAATCAATTCAAAATATTAAAGGGAATCAGACCCTATATGTCAATCCAGGCACTGTCGGTGGAGTAGGCGCTGAGCCAAGTTATATTCTCGCTGATTTAGCCGAAATGAAATTCGAAATTCGTCATGTTCCTGTTGATGATAGCCTGGCATACAATATGCCACCCGTTTCAAAACATAACTAGCCTGTAATAGTAACTAAATTTTGGTAGTTCGTTGGCTTATTTATTGATAGACTGGATAGCCTGTGCCCTGCATTAATAATAAGAAAATCATAATTTAATGCTCGAAAAATAAAAAAGGATTTAAGCATGTCTATTCTTAGAAATTTATTTGCCCTTATTGGATTACTTGTCACCCTGGTTTTAATTGCAGCTAGTATTAAGTTTGCTCCAATGATTTCTCAGCTTACCGAATTTGATTCAAAAGCCATTGATACTTACAGTGATATGGTTAGCAAACTAATTGAAACCGGAAATGGTGCAGAGGCAACCATATGGAAAACTCAGGTTAAAGAAGGTTTATCTGTAACGGATGTGGAAGATGCAATGAAATCCGTTGCCACTGAATACAATATTAGAAGTGTCGGTGAATTACCATTATCGAAACAAATCTCACTCATGACTAATAAAAAATACCGTTTTTTAAAAATCTATATGTACTGCAATCCGCTAACAGCAGCTAAAATGGTCGATTACAATGATGCCTTTTCTGCTTACCTGCCCTGTCGAGTTACATTGGTTGAAGATAAAAAAGGTCGTTTGTGGATTTACTCATTGAATATGGACATGATGATTTACGGTGGCACACCACTTCCACCTGAATTAAAGAAAGAAGCATTACGGGTTAAAGAAATCATTCTTGCCATTATGAATCGTGGCGCAAGTGGTGAATTCTAATAATTAACTAAACTTAGCCTGGCGTATTTTTTTCTACCCAATGATGACCGGTTTGCGTTATTTCCCGTTTCCAGAATGGTGCAGTTGATTTTAACTGTTCCATAATATAGCGACATGCTTCAAATGCATCAACTCGATGTTTAGACCATGCAGCAACAAGCACAATGGATTCATTTGGTTTTACCAAGCCAACCCTGTGTAAAACTAAAGTATCAATTAGATTCCATTGTTGTTGTGCGCTATTCACAATTTTTTCAAGTGCTTTTTCTGTCATACCCGGATAATGCTCGAGGAACATTTCTAAAATATTTTTACCTTCATTTGAATCGCGCATGGTTCCAACAAAATTTGACATTGCACCGTATTCACCTGATTGACCCGATACATTGAGCGAATTTTGATAATCATCCAGTTTTTGCAAAGCATTAAAATTTGATGGCAGTAATTCGATTTGCATTTTTAGCCACCTGTAACCGGAGGGAAAAAAGCGACCTCATCATTATCGGTAATAATTGTGTCAAAACTCACGTATTCCAAATTAACTGCTACCAGAACATTTTCAGGTATTGGCTGATTTTTAGTACTGCTTATCCAAACGTCTTTAACCGTGCTAATATTATCAGACGAAATTTGCATATCATCAATTTTCAGATATTCACGTAAACTTGCAAAAAATCGTACTGTAATCGACATATAATATTCTCTAATTATGTAATAATAATAACATTCGTAACTGTAATTCAACTGTGTCAAAATTGTCAAAGCGCAGTACAACTATATAAAAATACCTATGTCTAAATTAACACATTTTAACAACGAAGGCGCGGCACATATGGTCGATGTTGGCGCTAAAGATATTACTCAAAGAACAGCAATAGCCGAAGGTTATATTGAAATGAATCAGAATACCCTGGATATGATTCTAAATGGCGATCATAAAAAAGGGGATGTATTGGGGATTGCCCGTATTGCAGGAATTATGGCCAGTAAAAAAACATCTGAATTAATACCGTTATGTCACACTCTAAACCTGTCGAGCGTTGATATTAAACTTTCTAAAAGTGAATCTAATGTCGGTATATCCTGTACAGTGACTGTAAAGACTGCAGGCCAAACAGGTGTTGAAATGGAAGCCTTAACGGCTGTTCAAATAACATTATTAACCATTTATGATATGTGTAAGGCCGTTGATCGGGGCATGATAATTAAAAACTGTTGTTTAGTTGAAAAAATGGGTGGTAAATCGGGTCACTGGCTTCGCTAATTCAGTATTATTAATATTTAATATCACTGCTGTCCCGTTAACTTGAGATAAATTATAAAAATGCTTACAGTTAG
>CAYOHQ010000094.1:0-10333 GCA_964403805.1 uncultured Thioalkalispiraceae bacterium
AATGCTTTGAATGAAATGGTGATTGATGGAATTCATACCAACATCGCATTGCAACAGCGATTAATTAAAGATACTGCGTTTCAAAGTGGTGGCACCAATATCCACTATCTGGAAAAAATTCTAGAAGCGGATAACAAGTAGCGGCGTTTGTAATTAAGCGCATTTAAAACGCCATGCCCTGGTTACAACTTAAAATCGACAGTGATGAAGCCAACGCTGACTATTTTTCTGATGAATTGATGGAATATGGTGCCGCAGCTGTAACTTTACAGGATGCGGCTGATCAAGAAATTTTCGAACCGGCATTGGGCACCACGCCATTATGGGCATCAACTCGTATTATTGGTTTATTCGATGCTGATATCGATGTTAGCAAAATAGTCCATTCTCTCCAGAGTAAAGCATCAACTGAACGAAAAATTTCAGCGCAATATCGAATAGAACAGCTTGAAGATAAAGACTGGGTGCGAGCCTGGATGGATGACTTTAAACCCATCCAATTTGCACAAAATTTATGGCTCTGCCCGAGTTGGATAACACCACCCGATAATCGCGCAACCACTATAATGCTCGATCCTGGCTTGGCTTTTGGTACTGGCACCCACCCTACTACGGCAATGTGCATGAAATGGTTGGGAACACACACGATACCCGATATCGTCATTGATTATGGTTGCGGCTCGGGGATTTTAGCCGTTACCGCGGCGAGTTTAAGTGCCAAGACCGTTATTGCAGTTGATAATGACCCCCAGGCACTGCTTGCGACTAAGCAAAATGCCGAAAAAAATCAAATTTCTTCGAAAATTAGAACTTTTTTCCCGGATCAAGTACCAACCCTATCAATAGATCTGCTAATAGCGAATATACTAGCTCAACCGCTTATCGAACTTGCGCCAAAATTTAATGAATTACTTAGTGATAAAGGCCAATTACTTATCTCAGGAATTTTAGAAAATCAGTCTACTATGTTAATAGCGGCATATGCTCCCTATTTACAGTTGGAAATTGCAGATCAAGAGCAAGAATGGGTTTGCTTAACAGGTATAAAGTGTTGATTTATGTCACAATAACACCACATTATCGTTAGAATAGTAAGCTATTCAACGATAAATACCTTTATTACGCATGGATTTTAAATGTTAACACGATGCCCACAATGTGAAACGATTTTTCGGGTCAGCAAAAAACACATTTCTGCTGCCAAAGGATTAGTTCGTTGTGGCAGTTGTAAAGATATTTTTAATGCTAAAGAACATGTTATTAAAAGTAAAAAAGATTTAAAAAAACCAACAGCGGCAAGCAAGCCTGAAACACCAATCACTAAGCCAGCACAAGTAATAGAAAATAATGTAGTAGAAAGAAAATCAGCTATCAATAGTGAAAGTTCGAATAATGAAATAGATGGTTTTGATTTTGTTAAAGATGGATTCACATCAACTGGTGCATTTCGAAAATTCGACTCTGCTACTACGACACCAACACCACAGGCACCTCAAAATAAAAAACCATTGTCAAAAGAAGAAGCTCTTGCTCGGGGCAAACCAACAAATTTTAACTTCGATTCAGTGTTCGAAGATGATGCACCCAAAGTGCAAACTAAAGATGAATTTATTACAAAAAAACCGCCTACTCAGAAAAAGACTGAAACTCGTCCTAAAATAGACACGGCTAATAAAAGCGATTCCAATCAAGCTAAATTTAAAACCAAAACCTTACAGCCACATCAGGCAACCGTTGTCACTCCCAAGGTAGAAGATAAACCACACAAGTCAGGAAATTTCATTTCACAAAATGTGATAGAGATAAAAAATGTTTTTAACTCTATCTCAAAGAAAATAACTAATAAAGTTTCAAAAAAAATACATCAGGAAAAACAAAGTGATGAAGTCATAAAAAAATCACTGGAGAATAAATTAAATAAGTCAAAGGTGGCTAGTCAGAGTAGTTCGACTATTACTGAAACAAAAATATCGACAGCAACTCCTGTTAATAAAGCACCAAAAAAACCCGCGGTAATGTCAATAACCAGTGAAACCGATATTTTTAGCACCTCGACAAAAAATGCGCCTAAAAAATCTGCCACTAAAAAAATCAATACGCCAACAGCATCAAAACCAAAAATTGTCAACGATGATGAATTAACTCAAAAAACATCCGAGCCCAAAATTAAAGCAAAACCAAAGTTAAAAGAAGATGCTGCATTAAAACTGGCTATTCAACTAAAAAAAGCAGCTCAGGAAAAAAATCAATCTACTATAAATAAAAAACCAGAGGATAAATCATTAGATGCCAATAAACCGGTATCCAATGAAAAAACCATCCCCAATATAATAAAATCAGAGCAAACCATAAAACCCGAATTAAATATAATTGATTCTCCAGCAGTAAAAAAACCGGAACCAGAAAAATCAGATAATAAAGTTTCGGCAAAATCCGAAACAGAACCTAAATTACAACTCGTAGAAACTGAGAACCTGAAAAAGCCGGAAGATAAACCGGCAGATAAACTCAAAGAAAAATCGGAAGATAAAAAAGATTCTGAATTAATCGCAAAAGAAGGTTCCGATGCAAATGAAGAAGATGAACAGGAATTAGATGGCGACAATGTGCATATCCACATGCAGACTACCGACATCCCCATGGTGTTACGTGAATCTCTGGAAGAGCTCGACTTACCATCACGCAGTGCCGAAATGACCATTTTTATGATAGCCAGTTTATTATTGTTATGCGCCGGTTTGTTTTTACAAGTTGCCGTATTTCGTAGTATCGAAGTACAACAAAGTTATCCAGCTTTAAAACCCATTATTACTAAATTGTGTAAAACATTTACCTGTAATTACACGGGTCCACGTGAAATTAAAAAAATACAGTTAATCAGTCGTGATATTCGAGTTCATCCTAATACCAAGGGGGCATTATTGATTAGCGCAACGATAATTAACAATGCTAACTACCAGCAACCCTATCCCAATTTTAGTGTGAAATTATCAAATCTTAGCGGCAAAACAACAGCCGTCCGATTTTTTACGCCCAGTGATTATCTGGGCAAGTTATCAAACAAATTATTACTGATGCCGCCTAAACAACCTATCCGCATTGCACTCGAAGTTGTTGATCCGGGTAAAGATGCTATTAATTTTGAATTTAAATTTATCTCAAGTAAATAATCGATTTTTCACGCCAATTTGCTTAACAACACACCATCCGATTTCTCATAATTGCGATATTTTTGTACAGCACTAAATTCACAGCATTTCTTGTTAATTAAAAAAAATGCCTAAATATAGTTAGAATAATTCCAGTACTAAAGCCAAAAATACTTTTAGTATGTCTATTTTGACTAATTTTCTCTCTATTTTGTGCCAAATTAATCTCATAGATATCAATAAGTTAAGATTAAATGTAAGGTCACTTTACATATTTTATCCAAATATTTAACAAATTAGAGTACTACATCCCTGTCTATGGCTTTATGTCTATCGAATGAACAGGTATGATTAGACCTTCAGATTTTGAACATATAATCAGCAGAATGTAATGCAAATTGGACCTTACAAATTAAACAATAATTTAGTACTCGCCCCCATGGCCGGAGTGACTGATCGTCCTTTTCGTCAGCTTTGTAAGAATCTCGGGGCTGGATTTGCGGTGTCTGAAATGGTCACCTCCAACTCTTTATTGTGGGGTAGCAAAAAAACACTTCGTCGAGCCAATCATGCGGGTGAAACAGAACCGCGATCGGTCCAAATTGCTGGAGCCGATCCACAAATGATGGCACAGGCAGCACAATATAATGCCGATAACGGCGCTCAAGTAATTGATATAAATATGGGTTGCCCAGCCAAAAAGGTCTGTAATGTCATGGCAGGCTCGGCATTAATGCAAGATGAATCGTTAGTTGGCATGATTTTAGAATCTGTCGTCAATGCTGTGCAAGTTCCGGTTACTCTTAAAATACGAACCGGATGGGATACAGATAATAAGAATGCATTAGCAATCGCAAAGATAGCTGAAAGTGCAGGAATCCAGGTATTAACAATTCATGGTCGAACACGTGCATGTCAATATCGTGGTGACGCTGAATATGACACAATTGCTGAAGTAAAATCGGCTATCTCAATACCGCTGATTGCTAATGGCGATATTACGAGCCCTCAAAAAGCCAAGCACGTATTAGAATATACTAATGCAGATGCCATTATGATCGGCAGAGCCGCACAAGGACGGCCCTGGATCTTCAGAGAGATTGACTATTTTTTAAATACAGGTAAATTACTACCTGAACCACCAGTTTTGGAAGTCCGGGATATTTTGCTCGGTCATCTAGAAAATCTCTATGAATTTTATGGAGAATACACAGGAGTACGCATGGCACGGAAACATATCAGTTGGTATAGCAAAGGGCAACGCCACGGCGCAGCCTTCCGACAATGCGTAAACAACGTCGAAACCGTTAAGGATCAACTTAACATGGTAAATGAGTACTTTGAACGTTTATCAGATGCACAGGAACTAGCAGCATGACAAATCCACTATCAAATGAAATAAATACAAGTAATGTAATCGAGTTAAATGTAAAAGAAACAGCTCAAGATAAACCGCTACGAGAATGTGTTTCATCCGCTCTCGATGGTTATTTTTCTCAATTACAAGGCCATTCTCCGGAACAGTTATATAAAATGGTTTTAGGTGAAATTGAAGAACCTTTGCTAACAGCTGTTTTAACCTACGTTAATGGCAACCAGACTAAAGCTGCTGAATTACTCGGCATCAACCGTGGTACCTTACGTAAAAAGCTTAAAATGTACGGTCTTGATTAATATCAAACTTCTCGTTCGATTACCTGACATTAAAGCAATTAGCACATGAACTTCTCCTTTTAGGAGATTCGTGTGCTTTTGTTTTGCATTTGTTAAATATCTGATTTATTCCTGTTTTAGTGAGCCCTGCGCTTAATTCAGAATAATAACCCTAATAGATAGTGCTGTGACAGCATTGCAACTGATATACTAGCCCTCCCAATAAAAGTAGTATTGTTAGGTTTTCCTAAGGGCTGTCCAAATGAATAAAATAAAACGAGCACTCATCAGTGTTTCTGATAAATCCGGCATTGTAGAATTTGCTAAACAATTAGCAACTCAAAATATCGAAATTCTTTCAACTGGTGGAACTGCAAAATTACTGAATGACAATAACATTGATGTAATCGAAGTTTCCGATTACACCGGTTTTCCTGAAATGATGGATGGCCGGGTTAAAACACTTCATCCCAAAATCCACGGTGGTATTCTGGCACGTCGAGGTACTGATGACGACGTAATGAAACAACACGATATTCCAGGAATCGATTTACTGGTTGTTAATCTCTACCCCTTTGAAGAAACCATAGCAAAACCCGATTGTGATTTAGCGACTGCGATTGAAAACATCGATATTGGCGGTCCTACCATGTTACGTGCCGCAGCTAAAAATAATAACGATGTTACAGTCATTGTCAATGCGGATGATTACCAATTGGTTATTGACGAACTTAATACCAATAAATGTTGCGTCAGTGACTCGCTACGATTTGATCTTGCCGTTAAAGTTTTTGAGCATACTGCAAACTACGATGCAGCGATTGCAAATTATCTGGGGTCCATTATCGAAGACACTAAATCCGGTAAAACGGATTCATCCAGCTTTCCTCGAACCTTTAATCGCCAATATTATAAAAGCCAGGAAATGCGCTATGGTGAAAATCCACATCAAGCTGCTGCTTTTTATAAAGAAGCTCAAAGTAGTGACACTAATACCAATACTGATTCCGAGTCCAGCATTGCCACTGCAACGCAATTACAAGGCAAAGAATTATCCTACAATAACATAGCGGATACCGATGCAGCACTGGAATGCATTAAACAATTTAATGATGAGCCTACTTGCGTCATTGTTAAACACGCTAATCCCTGTGGTGTCGCTACTGGAAAATCACTTTATGATGCTTATGATCGCGCCTACCAGACCGATCCCGAATCGGCATTCGGTGGCATTATCGCAGTAAACCAAACCTTAGATAATAAAACAGCTCAGGCAATCATCGAACGACAATTTGTTGAAGTCATCATTGCACCTGATGCAGATCAGGATGCAATTGAAACAATCAAAGCTAAAAAGAATGTGCGCCTGCTTGTTTGTGGTAAATGGTCTGAAAAATCAAAACCTCGACTCGATTTCAAACGAGTCAATGGTGGGCTATTAGTTCAGCAAAGTGATCAACTTTTATATAACGAATTAAAAGTAGTCACTAAACGCGCACCGACTGATAAAGAAATGCAAGACTTGCTGTTCAGTTGGAAGGTCAGTAAATTTGTAAAATCAAATGCCATAATATACGGCAAAGATGAAATGACTATCGGAGTCGGCGCTGGGCAAATGAGCCGTGTAAACTCAGCACGTATCGCCGGAATCAAAGCCGAACATGCAAAATTGGATGTAACAGGCTCGGTCATGGCTTCTGATGCATTCTTCCCGTTTAGAGATGGCCTCGATAATGCTGCTAGTGTTGGTATTACAGCAGTTATTCAACCGGGTGGTTCAATGCGCGATGATGAAGTTATTGCCGCGGCGGATGAAAATGATATTGCTATGGTGTTTACTGGCATGCGGCATTTCAGACACTAATTTTTTTGCCGCCTTAGCGGCAAATTTATTTCTTTTCGTTATAAGCCATCCAAAACACCACAACCCCAACTACAAACAAGGGTATACTCAAAATCTGCCCCATCGTTAACCAGCCAAAACCCAGATAACCTAATTGGGCATCCGGTACACGAACAAATTCAATTATAAAACGGAAGGTTCCATACAGTATTGCAAACAATGCAGCAACAGATCGTAAAGGCCGTTGTTTTTGTGAAAAAATAAATAATACTATAAACATAACGATGCCTTCGAGAAAGGCTTCATAAAGCGGGTTCGGATGCCGTAACACTTCACCGCCACGGGGGAAAATCATTGCCCAGGCGACATCTGTTTCCTTACCCCATAATTCACCATTAACAAAATTGGCTAAACGTCCAAACAATAAACCGATAGGAAATGCCGGTGCGGCAAAATCAATTACCTCAAAATAACTTTTATTGGTTTTTCGAGCAAAGAACCAGACAGCAACCAGGACACCCAATAAACCACCATGAAATGACATACCGCCCTTCCATACCTGAAGTAACATAATAGGATCATCGAGAAAAACAGAAAAATTATAGAAGAAAACGTAACCTAATCGGCCACCTAAAATAACACCAAGCCCAGCATAAAATAAAAAGTCATCTGCCTGAACAGGCGTCCAACCATAAAATTTATTTTTATTCGCATGCCATCTTAAAAACTGCCAACCCAAAATGAACGACACCAGATACGATATGCCATACCAATGAACACTCAAACCATACAGTGAAAAAGCAACCTGATCAAAATCTACACGCATTTTTATAAATCCATTATTGTTAACAATATTTAACTAAATATTGAATTATGAGAAATTCACCATACCCGAATAACTCAATACAAATATACAATTAGGTCATTATACACTTATAATAATGCTGATTCCTTATCTATTAGTTTAAAAAAATGCCACAAAAATACTCAAATCAGCTTATCCATGAAACCAGCCCTTATTTAGTGCAACATGCTCATAATCCGGTTAACTGGTATCCATGGGGGGAATTAGCTCTGGACAGGGCTAAAACTGAAAAAAAGCTTATATTACTTTCGGTTGGTTATTCTGCTTGTCATTGGTGTCATGTGATGGCGCATGAGTCGTTTGAAGATCCTCAAATTGCTGCCGTTATGAATGAATTATTTGTGAATATAAAAGTTGATCGGGAAGAACGACCCGACCTGGACAAAATATACCAGACTGCACATCAGTTTCTAAATCAACGTGGTGGTGGCTGGCCTCTAACGGTGATACTAACACCGGAAGATCAAGTACCCTTTTTTGCAGGAACCTATTTTCCAAATTCAGCTAAACACGGAATGCCCGCATTTGCTGACATCCTAAAAAATGTCGACACCTTCTATCAGGAAAATAAAGAAAAAATTCAGCAGCAATCCGATTCAATTATATCGGCCTTTTCAAGTTTAAATAATTCTGAAAACATAAATAGCAGTGACATTCATTCTCAAATACTGGATCAAGCCCGTAAACAATTAGCTGATAGTTTTGATAAACGGTATGCCGGTTTTGGTAAAGCCCCTAAATTTCCTCACCCCACAAATTTGGAGCGCTTAATTCGACATTGGCAATTAACATCACGTAATAACAATAGTGATGAATCGGCTAAAGAAATAGTCTATCTCACCTTACACGCAATGGCATCAGGTGGGATTTACGATCAACTCGGTGGTGGTTTCTACCGCTATTCGGTAGATGACTTTTGGCAAATACCCCATTTCGAAAAAATGTTATATGACAATGGTCCACTTCTAGCTTTGTATAGCCAGGCAAGTATTTTATATAAAAATAAAACCTTCGAACGAATTGCAGATGAAACTGCAAATTGGGTTATTGATAAAATGCAATCCTCTCAGGGAGGATATTTTTCAACACTCGATGCAGATACCGAAGGTGAAGAAGGAAAAACATACCGTTGGGACATTAAGGAAGTTAAGGAGATTCTTGATGAAAATGAGTTTAATTATTTTTCAAGGATTTACGGTTTAAAAAATAAAGCCAACTTTGAAGGCTATTGGCACCTGCACATAACAGAAAATTTAAGTGATCTTATAACTACTGAAAATATTAACGAAAAAAAATTAACGAACATAATTAATTCCGCTAAACTAAAATTACTAACAACTCGCGAGCAGCGTACGCAACCAGACAGGGATAATAAAATATTAACATCATGGAATGGCTTAATAATAAAAGGCATGATGCTAGCTGGCCGATTACGAAAAAATAAAAATTTTATCCAATCTGCTCAACAAGCAATTGATTTTATTCATTCAACACTTTTTATTGATCGGCGTTTATTAGCAACACATAAAGATGGTAAAATGCATATAATGGCTTATCTGGATGATTATGCTTTTATGCTCGATGCACTGATAGAATCATTACAAACACGATGGCGTGACAGTGATTTATTGTTTGCAATAGATTTAGCCGATACCTTGCTTGAATTTTTTGAAGATAAGGACTCAGGCGGATTTTTATTTACAGCTAATGATCATGAAAAATTAATTCAACGACCTAAAGTCTATGCCGATGAAGCAATACCATCAGGAAATGGTATAGCTGCATTATCGCTTTCCCGATTGGGACATCTTATCGCCAATACAAATTATATCGAAGCTAGTGAGAAATGCATTCAAAATGCATGGTCACACATATTGAGTTATCCTGCTGCACATGGCGCTATGTTACATGCAGTTGAAGAATTCCTATACCCTGCCAAGATAATTATTATTCGAGGTCAGGATAGTAATTTAGTAACTCAATTTACGAATAGTTGTTCTGATAATTATAAATTTGATCATTTATGCTTTAGCATTCCGGTAAACACTGAACTATCTTACTTTAACCATTATCAATCTGATAAATCGTGTATCGCATATGTGTGTAGTGGAAAACAATGTTCATCAGCAATTGACACAGTAGAAAATTTGATTAAAAAACTCAATTAACTTTCGTAATATTAGTAACGCCAGTTTATGTTTGCGAAATATACATTTCTCTTATATACGTATCGAGCGGAAGTAGATTGATTATCACGATATTCATAAACACCTTGAATATCCCATGCTCTGGAAAATTTATATTCTAATGTTGTGATTACCCGATAGCGGTCATCTTCTCTTTTTATTGAGGGTTTGTCGGGATAGAAACTTTTTCGGTATTCAAGCGCCGCTCGTAATTTCCAGTTAACATTAAATTTCAATTGATATTTATAACGAAACATATGCCGTGTAGGTGAGTAACTGTATTTATTGAGCTCATCTTCTCTGTCGTTCACTTCAAACTGATACCAAAACCTGTTTAGACTATTTTTATTAATTAATTGATAATCAACTCTAAAGCGTTCTCGAGTACCTGCAAGATAGGAATAACTTATACTATCATCGGTAATATTTTCATACCGAAACCTGAAACTTAGATAGTCCTTCTTGTTTAATTTGTTTCTAAATTTTACATCGATACCCGATGTTGTCTGGTAAGATTTTTTTGACAAATCACTTTGTTTTGAAAATATTGAAACAGTATTTTTATAAGTACCGTTAATAAAATTATAAGCAACTTTTCCTTCAATTTCATTATAATCAAATTGCTTTTCAATTGAAT
>CAYOHQ010000095.1:0-10314 GCA_964403805.1 uncultured Thioalkalispiraceae bacterium
ATAATTAAAGATACTCTGACTATCAACATTATATTTACGAACAATTATTTATAACGTTGACATCAGTGTGAAGGAGTTTGTAAAGGGTGAGAGTTCAAAAATTTAATCCACAGAAAATACTGGTTTTTGTATTTTGTTTATTCCTTTTTAATACCGCACTTGCAAATGACTTGGTCATGACCGCGCCGCCACGAGAAAAACCGGCTGCCGGTAAAAAATTATATTCCCCGCTTGCTACTGCTATTGGCAAATTATTAGGTGTTAAAGTTGTTTATAAACATCCCGGTAACTGGTTACGCTATCAACGAAATATGCGCAATGGTGAATATGATATTGTTTTCGATGGGCCACACTTTGCATCATGGCGAATTGAGCATCTCGGACATAAGGTTGTTGCGAAATTACCCGGCACTCTGGTTTTTTATCTGGTAGCAAATAAAACCGATAATGAAGTTCTACGACCTGAAGATCTAATTGGCAAAAAAATCTGTGGTATATCGCCACCAAATTTATCCACTTTGAGTGTATTGGCGCGGTTTGATAACCCTGTTCGACAACCTGTTATTTTAGGAATTCGTGGTGGCATGAAAAAAGTGCAGAAAAAATTTACCACTGGCTCATGTCGTGCCGCGGTATTTAGAAATACTTTTTTTAAAAAGAAAATTTCAAAAGCTGAACGCGATAGAATGAAAATTTTATTTGAATCTGAAGCACTACCGAATCAGGTCATAACGGTTAGTAATCGAATATCAAAACCCCAAAGAGAAAAATTAGCAAAAGCCATTATTTATGGTAAAGCGTCAAATGCAGCTAAAGGAATTGTTAAACGCTTTGGTGGTAAGGCAAAATCATTTATTACTGCAAAAACAGAAGAATATCTGGATGCTCGAATCCTGCTTGAAGGGGTAATTTTTGGTTGGTAGAAAGTAGTCATTTGTTATTTATAATTTAACAGTTTAAAATTTGTTCTAAATAAAAACCTGTTTTGCTGTATAGTAGAATAATGAGCAACCAATATCTAACAATACTATTCATTTCATTTCTATCTTTATTTCTAATCTCGTGCGCAACTTTAAATAAAGATGAATGCCGAACAGCCAACTGGAAATTAATTGGTTTTGAAGATGGCAGTAACGGTTATAACAGTTCAAGAATTGGACAACATCGAAAGGCATGCGCTGAATACGGAATCAGTCCTAATCTGGATTTATACAATCAAGGACATGCCGAGGGTTTACACAAATATTGTATTCCGGCAAACGCTTATAATTTAGGAAAGCGAGGTTCATCTTACCAAGGCAATTGTGCTGGTTACAATGAAGCAGGTTTTATATCAGCCTATAATCAAGGCATTAAACTCTACAGAGCCAATAAATCGTTAAATCAACAGCAAAAGTTATTAGAAAAAAAACAACACGAGTTAACTTTACTTAAAGAAGATATCCATCTTAAAGAACAGCTGATCGTTGGTGGTAAGCAATCAAAATCACAAATTGTGTTATTATTAATAGAAGTAAAAGAACTTGTCACTAAGCAAACTAGTCTAACTTTAGAAATAAATGACCTGCAAGATGATATCGAAGAACAAAGTTCTTATATTGCGCATTTACAAAAACAAAATAGATATTAAGTTTTTATAATTTTAAGGTGATTAGCTAACTATATTATCTTTTGCTATTCTGCCCTCAAATAAATCCTGTTGTTCTTGTACACACTGAATAATATGATCTCGAAATGCCAACACTCTGGCGGTCCGTTTTAGATCCGGATGCATTAATATCCACAAACCTAAATTATGCAATTCATTTGGTTCACAATAGCGTTCTAGTGCGGGATCACTATCACCCAGAAAACAGGGCAGGTAGGAAACACCTAAATTTTCTTTAATTGCTGCCAGGGTAAGCAAGGTGTCATCACTGTAAAAATTATGTGATTGATGACTGCAATACTGTTTTGTCCAGGTTTTGTGAAAGACGCAACATTCAACACCAAGCCATTTTGGGTCAGCTGCTTGTTGTTTAAGTGATTTAATATATTCCTGGCTTCCATAAATGGTAGATGCAACAGTGAGCATTCGCTTACCAATGAGTGACTCTGTGGGAGAATTCGTGAGACGTATAGCGAGGTCGGCTTCACGCTGCACCAGACTAACATCGGTATTGGATACGATAACGTGTAATTTGACTTCGGGGTGTTGTTGACTAAATCGAGCAAACATTGGCATTAATATTGTTGACGCCATATTGTTAATGGCCGTTACACGAAGTGAGCCAACCAGTTTAGTGTCTTTTCCTAATAGCGCTTCATCAACATTAATAATTTCTCTTTCAACGCGTATCGCAGCTTGTTTGAAATTTTCACCGGCCACTGTCAATTCAAATCCGGTCTTTTTGCGCTCAATCAGCCGTGCGCCGAGTTGCTGTTCGAGTGCTCGTAAGCGTCTTGAAACGGTGGAATGCTGTACTCCGAGCTGCTTGGCGCCACCACTAATGGTTCCGGTTCGTGCTACGGCCAAAAAAAGCTTCATATCATCCCAATTCATGGTTTGCTATCCTATTGTGCATTTTTGCACATTATGTTTCTTATTTTAGCTAATTGTAAGTAAAAATAACCAGGTTAAACTGTACTTAATACTAATCATAATGCAACTGGAGAAGACCATGACCAAGAATCCACCAAAATTTGATGCAATTAAGTATAAAGAAACCACATTAAAACAATGGAATACTGCAGCCGAAGCCTGGCACCGATGGGGACCTTTATTATCACGATGGTTAGGCCCAGCCACCGAAACGATGCTGGATATGTGTGACATACAAAATGGCAGCCGTGTATTAGATGTTGCTGCGGGTGCCGGTGAGCAAAGTATCGCAGTTGCAAAACGTATTGGCGATACAGGCCATGTACTTGCCACGGATATTTCACCGGAAATTTTAAATTTTGCAGAGCAATCAGCAAAACTGGCCGGAATAAATACACTACAAACTCAAGTGATTGATGGCGAGAATCTCAATGAATTGTCAGTTGAGCCATTTGATGCCGTTATTTCGCGAGTCGGTTTAATCTATTTTCCTGATCAACAAAAAGCACTAAGTGGTATGAAACAACAATTACGAACAGGTGGAAAGCTAGCTGCTATGGTTTATTCTACTGCTGAAAAAAATTCATTTTTTTCAATTCCGGTATCCATTATTCGTCGTCGAGCCAAACTTCCTGCACCTTTTCCAGGTCAACCCGGTCCATTTAGTCTGGGTGCTGAAGGTAAGTTAGAATCCGTTTTTGCAGAAGCAGGTTTTAAAGATATTGAAGTTAAAACGATTAATGCACCAGTCCGAGTTTCATCGGCAGCTGAATGTTTGCAGTTTGAACAAGAGTCTTTTGGAGCGTTGCATCAAATGTTATCGGGATTATCGGATGCCGAGCAAGATGAAGCATGGCATGAAATTGAAGAGCAACTCGCTCAATTTGAAAATAATGGTAAGTTTGAAGGACCTTGCGAAATGTTGGTGGCTGTTGGTACTAAATAAAATTTGTTTAATCAATATCGGTCTCCATTAAATTGGAGACCTTATTAAAAATTACTTTGTCATTATGAATAAAGCGGTTTACCAGAAAATTATTTGAATTTTTCTATTAGAAAATCCACAAAGACTCTCACTTTAGCCGTTAAATATTGACGGTGGGGATAAACGGCATACACCCCGATGTTAATACTATCATAATCATCCAATACTATTTTTAGCTCGCCATTCGTTATTTCGTTTTGACAGGTGAATAAGGGTAATCGAGTAATCCCCATTCCATTTTTAACCATTGCTATTTCAAGTTCTGCGCTATTACATACGATACGTGGAGTGAGGTTCACTTTAGTTTCAATATCGTTCTTTGTAAACTTCCAAACTAATGGATTTGGTATTAATGAATAAGTCACGGTGTCGTGTTGATTTAGATCACACGCTAGAATTGGCTGACCTTTTCGTTTTAAGTATTTTGGAGACGCTACGATAACACCTTTAGAATCCATTAATTTTCGTGCAACCAAATTAGAATCCTTAATTTCACCTGCCTCAGCTCTAATCACAACATCATAACCTTCGGCTATCACATCTATCATACGATCATTAAATTCTACTTCGAGATTCACTTCAGGAAATTGATGCATGAATTCCGGCAAATAATCACATAAGTAATTTAATCCTAAACTCAGTGGTGCATTAATGCGTAACAATCCACGTGGCGTATCTTGCAATAAATTAATTGAGCGTTCAGCATTTTCTGCATCAATAACAATTTGATGGCAACGTTCATAATAGGCTTTCCCGGCATCAGTCAGGCTAATTTTTCGTGTGGTACGGTTTAATAAACGACTATTGAGGCGTTTCTCTAACCGTGTAATTTCTTTGCTGATATAAGAGGTTGAGCGGCCTAGCGATTGAGCTGCTGCAGTAAATGATCCAGCGTCGATTACAGCAACGAATATGGCTACGCCATCGAGTAAATCAGTATTCGCTAATTTAGTCATTATCCCTATTACAACTCAAATGGAAACAATGTTTCCTATTTAAGCATATTAATCTTTGAATTGAAATAATATAAGCTTATATCTCGTTAGTTAAACTATTATACAAATTTATTAATAAATCAGGAGCGATAATAAATGAATAACATCATTGGAATTGATCATATTGGTATTCGAGTGTCGAATTTTTCTGTTGCGAGAAAATTTTACGAAGATTTGGGTTTTATTTTTATCGTAGGGCCAACTGGCCCTGAGCCTGTTGCGATACTGAAGCACCCATCTGGTGTTGTGATTAATTTTATCTTAAATGCAGATAAATCGCCGGAAAAAAATATTTTGATGGATATTCCTGAGCGACATGCAGGTTATACACATGTAGCACTTAGAGTGTCTGATTTAATGGAAACGAAACGACACATGGATAAGCTTAATATCGTGATTACAGAAGGCCCAATTAATTTTGGAAAAAATTATGGCTCATCACTTTTTATTCGTGATCAGGACAGGAATGTGATTGAGTTCCACCAATCTGCTCCGATAGAGCTTTGAGCATGAATTCAAATAAAAAAAATGATCAGGACAAGGATAACTATGTTACTTCGATTGTGTCTACAATAGTTGATCCGAAATTTATGCTTGAATATGAAAATTGGATTAACGAAATGAACACTGCAGCAAGCCAGTCTGTCGGTTTCTTTAGCGTTGACATAATTAAACCAAACGATCATATACAACCTGAATATGTTGTCATTTTAAAATTTAATAATTACCAAAATCTTAAGGACTGGTTAAATTCTGATTCGTATAAAAAATTAGCTAAAAAAGCAAAAGACTATTTAGTTCACATGAGTGATGTCCAGGAAAGAGTAGGGATGGAAATTTGGTTTTCACGACCAGATAGCCAGGCTTATATTCCTCAGCCGAAATATTACAAACGTGTTTTGATGGGTCTAATGGTCGTTTATCCACTAAGCACTTTTATTGGTATGTTATTAACTCCTTACATTGAAAATTTATCAGCTCCTGTTCAAACTTTTATTATAATAGCTATTATGAGTTGTTTAATGACGTGGCCTGTTATGCCTTATCTAACTGGATGGTTAACTGGTTGGTTGTATCCTAAGCCGAATTAAAGTTTTAGATTGCAATAATGATCGAAATAAGTAAAAAATATTTTTGAAATCCACATAATTGGTTTTCAGTTTTAATGAAGGTAGTAATGTTTCAATATAGTCTTATAATTTAGCGATATGTTAACTTGGAGTGTTACTACAACCTCAACGGTTACAAAAAATTAGTACACGAGACGATAAAGTATGTATTTATTAAGTCTTAAATATTAAAGTGATAAATTGTAAATTTAAATATACAAAACTGAACTAATAAGTATAAAATTTATTTTATATTCAAAGAATCATGTTCTCAATCTTATAAGTCTGTATTAGTTAATTTGACAGTAACTATTCTACCACCAGAAATCGGTTGATATTTGAATTTCCAATCTAGTTTATTAATTAAACGTTCCACTAATACCATTCCAAGGCCAAAACCATAGTCATTTTCTTGTTCGGGTAATTTTTGCAAATTAGAATTTTGATTTTGAAATATAATTTGATTTTCGTGTAATTTAATAATAACCGTACCTTCAGATGTAAATTGAAATGCATTCCTTACTAAATTGGACATTATAATTTTAAACAATATAACTGGAACATTAATTTTACATTTACATTTTATGAGATCAACATTGACTATTTTTTTCTTTAATAGATATCGATGATCATTAACTATTTCATCCAGTGCATCATCAATTAATATTGTATCAGCATTTGGAATTGCTTCAGTATCTCGACTTAACCATAATAATGCTTCTGTGATATGTTGCATGTCTGAATTTGCACGTTTTATACGGACTATTGAGTTTTCATATCGTTGTTCAAACCCTTGTTTTTCCAATAATTCAACATTTGCTCGAGTTATTGCTAAAGGAGTTCTAAGCTCATGACTAGTGAATCTAAGAAATAGGTGTTCCTTTTCTAACAAACGTCCAATTCTTTGGAATGCTTCTTGAAGTCGATTTGCTACACCATTCAGTTCTGCATAGTGAAAATCAGGTTTTTCCTGATTCAGTGATTCCAGTGATAAATTTTCTGCCCAGAAATTAAGTGCATCAGAGGAACGTCCTATTTTTCGACCGAGATGATAAATTAACAGTACAGCAGCAACTATAAATAATAATGCAAGTGGAAATGTAATTAATAGTGTATTTTCGAATTCGCTTGTTTGTTGTTGACTTAGCATATCAGGTGGATATTTAGCTACTATATATAGGTAAGATTGATCATCTAATAAATACCTCATAAATGCATATTGTGTTGCATCTTCAATTCCTTCTTCAAATTTATCAATGGTCACTAGATTATTATTTTGATGCTCTATTTCTGGAAATAATAATTGATACTCTGAGGGTGAAAATGACCAATTTATAAAAGTTTTTAAATAGGGTTGTATTGGTAATGGTGTTTTTGGATTATTAATTCTTTTTTGATTATAATCACGGGCTATAATTTCAAATTCGATTTTTGTCGATATATTAATTCCACGAACAAAGTATTCTTGTAATAAAATAGTATAAAAAAATACTAGTAATACGATCAATCCTAATAAATACCAACGCAACTCACTTCGTATCGTTCTAGTTGATTTAAATATTTTCACGCAGGGTAAATCCTTGTCCAGCTAATGTATGAATTAACTTTTTATCGAATGGTACGTCAACTTGTTGACGTAATTTGAATAAATGAACTTTAAGACTATTGCTATCTGGAGGTTCATCACGCCATACAGCTTGTTGTAATTGAGTGCGAGTCAATACTGAAGGGCTAGCTCGCATCAAGGTTTCTAGTATTTTCCAACCAATGGGTGTGACAGATAAAATATTTTTGGCGCGTTTAACTTCATGCCGTTGAATATCCATTTCCAGGTCGGCAATCAGTAATTTTTGTGATTGACTACTTCGTCTATTTGATAAAGATCGAATTCTCATGACGAGCTCTTCCAAAGCAAATGGTTTAACCAGATAATCATCAGTACCAACTCGAAAACCCGCTAATTTGTCACTAAGAGTATCTCGAGCAGTTAACATCAAAACAGGAGTATCTATACCTGATAGTCGCAACTGTTCGCATACCACTAAACCATCCATGCGAGGTAAATTAATGTCCAGCAGGATTACATCAAATAATTCTTGTTTTGCAAGTTGTAAACCTGTTTGACCGTTGTAAGCAAAATCACATTGAATATTTTCCAGGGCGAGATAATCAGAAACTGATGCTGAGAGGTCAAGATTATCCTCAATTAATAGAACGCTAATGTTATTTGACATAAATTTAATTGTTATTCCTAATTAGTATAAAAAGTGTTTCTGTAATTATTCAGGCCAGGTTATATTCCGTTCTAAATGGAATTATATCAGTAATATCATTACCCGTTTTTATTAAAACGGGAATTAATATTAAAGTAATTGTTGTTGCAAATAATTCACCATAAACCAATGAAACCGCTGCAGGAATTAAATATTGGGCATGCTCGGATGTTTCTGCGAGCAATGGCATTAATCCAATAGTGGTGGTGATTGTAGTTAGAAATATTGCGCGGAGTCGATTACTACCTGACTTAATTAATGCTTGATTAAGTGAAACTTTCTTTTTACGAAGTTGATTATAACATGTCATCATCACTAGACTATCGTTTACAACTACTCCTGCTAGTGCCAACATACCAAAGAATGAAAATATACTAAAGGGAATACCGGTTATAATATGACCTAAAATAGCGCCACAAAAACCAAAAGGTATGACCGACATAATTACTAATGGTTGCCAATACGATTTAAGAGGAACGGCAAGCAAAACATAGATTAGTAATACACTTATGATAAATGTCTTAAGTAGTTTTGGTCTAAGTTTGACTTCCTGTTCAATTTCACCTGCTGATTTAATTTTTAATTGAGGGTACTCAGCTAGTAATTGATTGATTACATGCTTTTGTAATGAGTCGTAAACTTGTATTGGCGATGTTTTTAATTTATTTATATTAGCGCTCAGACTCACTACGCGTTTATTATTCTGATGCCAAATTTCTTTTAGACCATAATGTGATTCAAAATTAACAACATGACTTAAGGGAATCCATTTACCATTATTTAACGATATCTTTGCTTGTAGTACATCGTGTAGTGTATTTCGCGCATCCTTGGTGTAGCGTGCTACAACTTTAACTTCTGTTAAATTCTGTTGAAAGCGCTGAATTTCCAGTCCACCGTAGCTGTCACCAATTTGTATTGCGATATCCTGTAAACTGAGTCCAAGAGCGTTCGCAATTGGTTTTAAATGCAGCCTGATTTCAGGTTTACCAGCAATTAATTCATCCTGGATATCACTAACACCATCTATTATATTTAATTGCTGGCGAATTTTTGTCACAGCGGTTTGTAAAATAACTTCATTTTCAGAGTAAATTTCAATATAAAATCCACCACCAGGTTGCTCTTCAGCAGAAAAAGATAATTTTTCAACACCTTCAAGTTTTCCAACCTCGGACCGCCATGCATTCAGGATTTCCATAGTTTTAAATTCTCGAGATTCTTCGGGTCCAAGATCCGCATGGAGCTCTGTTACAAACGAACCCATTACAGCGACCAGAATCTTTTCAATAGGCGGTTTTTTCAAGCCTTTTTGCTCCATTAGTCTTGAATTAAGTTTTTGAGCTGCAAGTTTTATTTTTTTTGTATTTTCGAGTATTAAAATATGAGGCGTTCTGGCATCCATGGTCATATTAACTGAAATATAACGAGATGGAATATCTGGATAAAATACGATACGATTGTTTCCAGTTACCATTAAACTAATAATAACAAATGCGGTGATCGTAAAAAACACAAGCACAAAATAACGACGATTTAAACAATAGGATAATAGTGGTTGATAGGTATTTTTATTAAATCTATTTAGCAAATTATTACAAGCTAATTGTAGTTGTTTCCAATAGTTAATTAGTCTGGGAAATAATATACTTTGAATATTAGTTGTTTTTATTCGAGCCGTCGTTAAATGTGCTGGTAATAGAAATTTACTTTCGAATAATGAAAACAGTAACGCTAGAATCACAGTAACAGCTATAAAGGAAAATATTTTCCCAATAGAGTCATTAATTATTGTCCAGGGGTAAAATGCAGCAATAGTTGTTAATGCACCAAAAATCGTAGCCACAGCCACTTTTTTAACGCCTTTTTCAGTACCACGAATAACGTCAATATTTTTTTGTTGTTCACTAAAAATGCTTTCTCCAACGATGATGGCATCGTCAACAATTATGCCCAGGACTAAAATCAAGGCAAACGTTGTTAATTCATTAAGTGAATAATTTATACCACTCCATGACATCATGGATAGTGTTCCAGCAATTGATATAGGGATACCTACTGCTACCCAAAATGCTAATTTTATATTTAAAAAAAGTGCTAATAGTAAAAAGACCAGTAATAACCCTTGCCATGCATTTTTTTGTAATAACGCTAATCGATTTGAAATATCAACACTTTGGTCTGCCCATATTGCTAATTTAACATTCTCGGGGAGTTTTTCACGCATACGATTAATTACCTCGTGAACACTACGACTGGTATCAATAAGATTTCCGGTATTATCAAGATGAATTTCAAAACCAATAGTGGGCTTACCTTGAAATATTACTAAAACATCATCATCTTCAAAATCATTCTTAATTTTGGCTAT
>CAYOHQ010000096.1:0-10298 GCA_964403805.1 uncultured Thioalkalispiraceae bacterium
AGCTTCCATTTGAATTATGATAGCTAAATCCAATTGGTAGTTTTTTAGTATTTAATTTTCTAGGCTGATTTAAAGATAATTTTTGTGTTTTTACTTTTTTAAAATTTTCATAAATGTAAGCTAAGTTTAAAGCGTAATTGTTTGATATAACCCAATTTAAAAATACTTGATGAAGATTTTCATCCTGTTCTTTGTAGAGGATGGTACCGTTTAACTGGCGACTTGGAATAGTTAGATTGCGTGCAGTTAACTCTAGACCCAAATAAAAGTTGTTTGTTATATGTGAATTTAGTGCAATTCCATATCGTTTGGCATCAGTAGCAGTTGGATCATCAAATAACTGATTAAATCCAGCGATATGTGTTGGTTCTATAGTTTGATTTGAAGTTATTTTGCGTTTGAGTGTTTGAAACCCAGCTATTCTGAAATTAGTATCTGGAGTAATATCCCAAGTAAATCCTAGTTTTGGGCTAATTTGATTTTCGGAAATACCGGATACTGAGTCATAATATTCATTATTAAAAGCAATTGTTAGATTAATTGAATTGGTAAGTTTAAAATAATTATAAATATATACATTTTTACTAGTATCATCAATTGTTATTGTTTTAGGAGAACCCGAAATTACATTTCCACCAGAAGTTAATAAAAAAGTACTCAACTCTTCACCTTCTTGATTAGTATAACTTGCACCAGTTACAAATGAATAAAAATGATAATTTGAAATATATTGAATTTCACTGTTTTTATCATTTATATCGCTATGAATTTCATCAACAGCAATTATTGGTCCAAAAGGTCCGTTAGGTGATACTTGTTCATTATTAGATCTATTAAAAAGTTCATCCTGGAAAATAAATGAAACCAAAAATTTTGAACTTGGCGTAAGATTAAATCGATAACCTAAACGAAAAGAGTCGATTTTCTCATCTTCCCGTTTGTTTTTGGAAAAATTATTTGGATTAAATTTTAGATCTAAATCACCATTTTCTTTTTTATTATGTTTAAATTCAAATTGAAAACTATGGTTTGGTGAAAATTCACTCTGAATAAAAAAATTAAATATATCTTGTTGTAAATCATTATTATCTCTAAATCCTTCAGTTTGATAGTGGTATTGACCTACAGATATTACAGTATCATCGTGAAGCGATGAATAAACAAATTGATCTCCTGATGTTTGCTGATTTCCAGTAATTACAGATAAATCAAACCGATTACTATTTTTTGTAAACAGTGGATCATAATCACTAAATTGCGATTGGTTTGAGCTTGCATTTGGATGCACACCTAAACTTACTTCTGAAAGTGAAGGACTTGTAGGTTTAATATTTATTGGTGCTAGTAATTGAGATTGAAGGGCTTCACTAACACGAGCAATTTCATGGCGTGGTTTCAATCGATATGCGTCGGTTAAAAATCGATGCGCAGAATGATTGCTGATATCTTCACTTAATGATTTATATGATTCGTTTTGTGCTTGAACTTCAAAAGCTAGTTCTTTGTATATCTGAGCAAGATTTGCAGATTGCGCTGCAATATCTTGATCTAATTTCAATTTTGATCGATTAATTGATCGATTATTGTTTAACTCAATTGAGAGTAATAAATCAAATAAAGCTTCAGATGGTCGATTAATGCTCAGCTTTTTAACTGCTGAATAATAATAGGGTGTTGGATCATTCGGGTCTAATTGCTTCGCCATTTCAAATTGAATTGAAGCCAACTTATTTCGTTTTTCTTCATAATATGCTTTGCCCAAATAACTGCGAATCAATGCATTATTAGGATCCAATATTGATGCATATTCAATTTCCCTTCTTCCTTCTTCTAAATCCCCTTGACGTATAATGGCTAATCCTAAACCTAAGCGTGATAGTGGATCTGTATCATCCCTTTCAATAGCATCTCTAAAAGCTTGCTCTGCTTTTTTAACTTCAATTCTGGTTAAATAGGCAAACCCTAAAGCACTATGTGTTCGTGCAATATTAGGGTTTAATTCATTCGCTTGTTTAGCGGCTTTAAGTGCCTCATCGAGATCACCCACCATTAAATATAATTCTGATAATCGTGACCAAAGCAGGGCATTGTTTTTGTTTATTGTTGTCGCAGTTTTAATAACTTTTAAAGCAGTGTCGATATCAAATAAACTTTGATGTACATAGGATAAGGCTAAGGCAGTGCTGGCGCTGTTTGGTGCCATTGTTGCGGCTTGTTCAGCTAGTGCCAGAGCTCTGGTTTTATTATTTTGCACAATAGCAAAAATGGCCTGTAATGCAATTGCCTGAGCATTATCGGGTTGCTTTTGTATTACCTGGTGAATATCCTGTTTTGCTTTTTCGATTCTACCTACTGATAAATACAATGCAGCTCGATAGATTAACAGTGTTGTATTAATTTCTGCTTTTCTAACTAGATTAATTTGTTTTAGTGCAGTCGTATACTGACCATCCCGGGCTGCTGTAATTGAACGTTCGATAATTATTTTGCTATCAGGATCAAAATTCTGATAGTCAGATGAATTAAAATTAATAATGGCAGGGTAGTAAAGTGACCATTGAACGGCATCACGTGGTTTAACTCTTATTGTTAAAGCCGGTATTGATTTTGCAGTTGTAGTTGCTGTTTGTCCTTTAATTAGTCTAATTTCTCCTAATTCATTTTTTACATTCACTTTTCCTTCAAAAACAGTTACTTCGGTTTGCGTATCATTAACGCTAACAACAAATTCTGTCCCTTCAACAGCGGCATTAACAAATGGGGTAATCACTTTAAATGATTGTTTTATCCTTGCAATAAAATGAGCGATACCTTGTTCCAGATTAATCCAGTGTGATTGATCTTCTGATAAACTTGATAGTGTTATAGTGGTATTCTGATTTAGTCTTAAAATAGTATCGTTTTTTAATATTAACGCAGCACGACTATTTTGTTTTACTCGAATCATTTCGCCGGCGCACAGCTCATCATCGCGTTTAATGGGGAGCCATTGAGTAGATGACATCGACAATTGATCTGAATTAATTAGCCGTTCAACATTACCCTGCACTGAAATTGCTTTAGCAACCCAAGGCGAGCAGTCTTCAGCATAAGCGATATTTGAAATTGAAATTAAAACAACCACAAATAATTGTGATGTAACATACGTCCGAATCATTATCGGACCCCCCTGAGCATGTCATTGCATGCGAATTATAATAATCTATTTTTTTTATTATTAGTTAGATGAAATACTTAACCCTAATAATGGACGTTATTTTGTATAAATCAAGTTGCTGTTTTATTGCTCAATTTCAAAGTTTAAAATAAATAACATAAGGAAGATGTTAAACTTGAGAAGTATAATTGCTAAATCATTAGTTACACTATTTTTGTGAATTATTTACTTTACTATTTGTAATTTAGATTAACGGTTCCAGACCAATCAGTTTTAACATAATCATTGGATTCAATTAATGCTTTTATATAGTTAATATAAAATTGAGTAGGACCATCTGATGGAAAGTGCTCATTAAGTAGTATGAATTGTTTTTGTGATTTAACTAACTCACCTTGATAATAACTTTCTAGTGCTAATGTATAGAGTGATATTAATTCGTCGTAATTATTTTTTATATTTTTATGGTCGAGTATTTCATACAAGTTTATTGCTCTGGTTTTTCCTGCAAGTTTAAACTGGCCGAGCTCTCTAGTAAGCAGGTTTGGGATATTTTGTATAGTTTCATAAGAGGCAATTATTTTAGTTTGCAAGTGTTTGTTAAGACCTTGTATTCGATTTGCGGTATTCACAATATCTCCAACCGCGCGGTATTCAAAATGATCGACTGCTCCAACATTGCCCATTACTATATTACCTGAATGTAATCCTATTCGAGTTTCTAATGCGAAATTGGTGTTGGTTTGCTGTAATTGTTTTAAGTCTTGTTGAATTTGTATTGAAGAATTGCATGCTTGTTGTCTTAATTTAATATCGGGATTATGCGCTGTCCAGATTGCTAACATGGCATCACCGACGACATCAGATATTATTCCATCATTAGTACGTACCGGATTAAACAACACTTCATAATATTTATTGATTAATTGGCTTAAACTGGCTGGTTTCAATTTTTCAGATAAGGACGTGTATTGTTCAGCATCCGTGGCCAAGCATATGCCGTACATTATATGTTGGCTGTTTTGGATATTACCTTTTTTCTTTGCCAGCTCATTAACAACACCATCGGGCAAATAAAATCCAAACGCTTTTCTGATGCGTTGTCGTTCTTTATTGGTTTCAAAAAACTGCCAGCTAATGGAGCTGAATAATGAAATTGGCACCAGTAAAAATATCGGGATAATAATGGGTAACCAAACACTGTAAAAGCTAAACAAATAATAACTGATTCCAAAATAAACTGTGCTAATTGCTGCTAATGTTACTATTGCTGTAAAATTTGATAGTAGTCTAGCGATAAATGCGACTATAAAGCCAAATAAAGCGATTAAAATTAAATAGTAGTTATGGCCTAAAGTGGATATGCAGTTTCTATCATATAAATTACTAAAGGCTGTCGCCCCAATTTCTACACCACTTAAATCGATACCATTCTTTTGTGAAAATACGGTATTAAAATTATCAATTTGTTCGGGTTGCAAGCGTTCTGAAAAACCTATAAATACGACTTTGTTTTTAAATGAATAATTACCCGGTAATTGTTTATTTAGAACAGCATCATAGGTGAAAGTTGTAATTGATCGAGGAGGGCCGAAAAAATTAAGATGACGTCGGTTATTGCCATTATATAAATTAAAAAATTGTAATAATGCTATTTTATCATTTTTTGTGAAAATTGAGTCATCCTCACTATTTGATAACTTCTGAACTATTTTTTTAATTATAGTTTGATGTTGTTTACTCCAGTCTTTCATAGCCGAAATAAAATTACTGATGTTTAATTGGGTATTATTTTTTTGTTGTACCGGTAGCACAGGAAAATTAATACTATAATCTTTTTCAAGAATTCTTAAATTTGGGTTAAATGTTTTTTGTTTTAATAACAATAACTGTAAGGTAACCACCGGTATCGTTGCAATTTCACCGGCAGAAATACGAAAGGTCCAAAACTTTGACACTTTGGCTGGGTATTTAGGTAATGCAAATGGCGCTAATGCATTTGGCGCCTCTGCGATTATTGGTGTTGGATGTATTAACCGTTCAACATTAAATAATTCGGCAGATCGAGTTCGCGGTGTTGTGCCGTATTGGTTTAATAATTCGCGTTTAAGATGAGTAAATAAAACGACATTATCAGATTTTTTTATGGTATCTGCCAGCAGTTGATCAGTCTTTGGATTTTTTGCATCTTTAAAAAATATGTCAATAGCGATTACAGAGGTTTGTTGTGATTGCAGGTAGTCTATTAATTGAGCATGTAATTCTCGTGGCCATTTTGCAGGGTCGTTTGGTAATTGATAATAATCTGAGGCTATTTTATCGATTGCAATAATGACAGTATTGGCAGGAGCAACACGATTACCGCGTACCAGAAATAATAAATCCAGCCCGTAATTTTCCTCAATGTCATAGCCTGGAGTTAACCAGTAACTGAATACCCCTAGTATTGAAATAATACTCCCAAGTAAAAAGGCTTTTAAAATAGAGTACATTTTGTATATTATTTTATGCTTTTCGCTGCTAGAATTTAGTAGAGTTTACAAGGGTTTATTCTCGAAATATAATGTTTTGTGTAATATTTACTGTATCTCAATATAACAAATAGTGTTCTAATAATAACAATTAACCATATCACTCGAAGGTAGATGCAAATGCTAACTGGTATTCCATTTTTCTCAGGTCTGGATGATTCTCTTTTAACTGAATTGCATGCGCATGCTTCAAAACGAACTTATCCCAAAAACACCATTATCATCAATGAAGGTGATTCTACTGATTCACTTTATTTTATTGAGTCGGGTAAAGTAAAAGTTTATTTAAGCGATGAAAACGGTAAGGAGATTATTGTAAACAATCACAAAGCCGGTGAATATTTTGGAGAGCTGGCATTAATTGATGACTCAAAACGATCCGCATCAGTGATGACTACCGAGAAATCTGTTTTTAAAATTGTTGCCCGGGTTGAATTTGAAAAATTTTTAGAGAACCATCCTAAAGTGGCACTAAGCTTGATCAAGGTTTTAACCCAACGAATTCGAAATCTTACCGAGAATGTCCGAAGTCTGGCTTTAATGGATGTTTACGGCCGTGTAGCCAAAACTTTAATTAGCTTATCTGAAGTTGATGGTGAAAAACAAATTATTAAAGATAAATTAACCCAACAGGATATAGCCAACAGGGTAGGGGCATCACGTGAAATGGTAGCAAGGATACTAAAAGATCTTACTTTCGGAGGCTACATTAGTAATGTTGATCGCCGTATTGTTATTAATGAAAAGCTCCCTGAGCATTACTAACATTTATAATAGATGTAATTATTTCACAATTCTTAGCTGTATAAACTTACTTCATAATTTCTCAAGTCTCGCTATTCTCTTTAACAGAACGTAATTTAAAACGTTTTTGTTTAATACTTTAGGGAGTTGCTCAAATGAATAGAATTAAATTAATTTTAGTCTCAGGATTTTTGATGGTTAATATGCCTGTGTTTGCAGATTGTCCGATTGATATGGAATATAACAAACTAGTGGATTGTATCGTTGTTGAAGAGTCTGGAGAGTCGTATCCATTAAAACCGGCAATAGAAAATACAATTGATCAAGGTGAACGTGAATAACAAAGATTTATCTCCTCTTATTCCGTTCTTTGCTCACCATGCATGGTCTTATGTGTGGTGTTTTTTTGTCTTTAAGTCCTATAACTAGATTGGTTTAATATAAAAATTCTGTTAAAATAATTGTACAAACGAATATTCAAAGATTAAAACCTGCATGTGGTCTCTCGTTTGGATCACCACTGGTTAACAGGACATTACAATGCCTACTATTACATTACCTGACGGTTCTCACCGTGATTATTCCAATTCTATTTCTGTGTTTGATATTGCTGCTGATATTGGGCCGGGTCTTGCTAAAGCGGCTTTAGCCGGAAAAGTGAATGGTGAAATTGTTGATACATCCTATTTAATTGAGCAAGATGTCGAACTTGGAATTATTACTGATAAAGACGAGGAAGGGCTGGAAGTTATCCGTCATTCTTCTGCGCATTTACTGGCACAAGCGGTTAAAACACTATATCCAGAGGCTCAAGTTACCATAGGCCCGGTGATTGATAATGGCTTTTATTATGATTTTGCCTATAAAAAAGGTTTTACCGAAGACGATTTAACCAAAATTGAAAAAAGGATGGCGGAAATTGTAAAACAAAACCTGCCAGTAGAGCGCCAAATAATGGATCGTTCTGCAGCAGTGGATTTTTTCCGTGATATGGGTGAGTTATACAAAGCAGAAATTATAGAGTCTATTCCTGAAGATCAACAACTTTCGTTGTATAAGCAGGGTGATTTTATCGATTTATGCCGAGGCCCGCATGTACCGGCAACGGGTAAATTAAAAGCCTTTAAATTAATGAAAGTTGCCGGGGCTTATTGGCGCGGTGATTCAAATAATGAAATGCTGACGCGTGTTTATGGCACTGCCTGGCCGGATAAAAAACAATTAAAACAATATCTGCATCGGTTGGCTGAAGCTGAAAAACGTGATCATCGAAAGTTGGGTCGTAAACTGGATTTATTCCATACTCAGGAAGAAGCGCCGGGGATGGTCTTTTGGCACAATAATGGCTGGGTTGTATACCAACAAGTAGCCAGTTATATCCGTGAAAAGTTACGACTGCATAATTATCAGGAAGTAAATACACCCAATTTAGTCGATAGAATTTTATGGGAAAAATCCGGTCACTGGGAAAAATTTCGTGAAGACATGTTTACGACTAATTCTGAAAGCCGTGAGTATGCAGTTAAACCCATGAACTGCCCATGTCACGTTCAGATTTATAATCAAGGGTTAAAGAGTTATCGTGATCTGCCATTACGCATGGCTGAATTTGGTTCGTGTCATCGTAATGAACCATCGGGTACTTTGCATGGCTTAATGCGGGTACGTGCTTTTACACAAGATGATGCTCATATATTTTGCACTGAAGATCAAATTCAGGATGAAGTTTCAAGTTTTATTGATTTATTGTATTCGGTTTATGCTGATTTTGGGTTTTCAGATATTATTATTAAGTTATCTACTCGCCCTGAAAAACGAGTTGGCTCGGATACCGATTGGGATAAAGCGGAGCAGGCATTAAAAGTAGCCCTGGATAATAAAAATATCGAATGGGAACTGCAACCCGGTGAAGGTGCTTTTTATGGCCCGAAAATCGAATTTTCATTACGCGATTGTTTAGAACGGGTTTGGCAATGCGGTACCATTCAAGTCGATTTCTCAATGCCGGCTAGATTAGACGCCAGCTATGTTGCTGAAGACGGCAATAAGCAAGTGCCGGTAATGTTACACCGTGCAATTTTGGGTTCATTAGAGCGATTTATTGGTATTCTTATCGAACATCATGCTGGGGCATTTCCGGTGTGGTTGGCACCGGTTCAGGTGGTTGTTTTGAATATAACGGACAATCAAGCTGAATATTGTGAGAAAGTTGTCGATATATTGAAAAATAAAGGATTTAGAGTCAATTCGGACTTGAGAAACGAGAAAATTGGCTTTAAAATTCGCGAACATACGCTACAAAAAATTCCGTATCTCCTAGTAGTGGGCGATAGGGAAGTAGAAGAAGCAACAGTGGCCGTGCGTGTACGAGGTGGTGAGGATTCAGGTGCAATCCCGTTAACGGATTTTATCGAGAAACTCACTAATGATGTCGTACACCGCGGCCTTATTATTTAGAAATTTGGAGGATTAAAACTATCGCTGCAGAGAAACAAACACGAATGAATGAGGATATTATCTCGAATGAATTACGTGTCATTGATCACGAAGGAAACCAATTAGGTGTTATATCGAAAGAAGAAGCACTGCAACATGCAGATGAAGCAGATATGGATTTAGTTGAAGTTTCTCCTGATGCGAGTCCACCAGTTTGCCGGATTATGAATTACGGTAAATTTATATTTGAAGAAAATAAGCGAAAGCACGCTGCAAAGAAAAAGCAGAAACAGATTCACATTAAAGAAGTAAAGTTTCGTCCGGGGACGGAAGTAGGCGATTATCAGGTAAAACTACGCAACCTGACTCGTTTTCTAAATAACGGGGACAAAGCTAAAGTCACACTGCGTTTTCGCGGTCGTGAAATGGCACACCAGGAACTGGGCCGTGATCTTTTAAAGCGGGTAGAGCAAGACTTGTCAGAATTTGGCAGTGTTGAGCAATATCCAAAAATGGAAGGTCGCCAAATGGTCATGGTGATTGGACCTAAAAAAAGTAGTAAGTAGACGTACACTACAGTCCGTCGTGGCTTTGGCAGCCACAGATTGCCTGTCGAAAGGTGTATTTAAATAAATTAGCAACAAAATAGAAATGCGGAGTATTTAACATGCCAAAAATGAAAACAAACCGGGGTGCTGCAAAGCGTTTCCGTAAAACTGCTTCTGGCGGTTTTAAACGTAAACAGTCTCATCTTAGACATATCCTGACTAAAAAGTCGACCAAGCGTAAGCGTCAGTTACGTATGGGCCAAATGATCGCTAGCGTTGATGTACGAATGGTACGTCGATTGTTACCATTTGTTTAAGGGGATAACACTATGCCAAGAGTAAAACGCGGAGTTACCGCACACGCCAGACATAAGAAAATTTTAAAGCTTGCTAAAGGTTATCGAGGACGTCGTAAAAGCGTTTTTCGTGTAGCAAAACAAGCTGTCACGAAAGCAGGTCAATATGCTTATCGCGATCGTCGTCAAAGAAAACGTCAATTCCGCGCATTGTGGATTGCCCGTATTAATGCGGCATCACGTGAATGCGGTATTACTTACAGTCGATTTATGAACGGTCTTAAAAAGGCCGCCATTGGTATCGATCGTAAAGTTTTAGCTGACATTGCAGTTTATGATAAAGCCGCTTTTGCTGCTTTAGCAGAAAAAGCCAAAGCAAGTCTGTCTTAAACTGATAATTAAATCAGTACTATTTTATAGTATTGTATTTATATTCAGTTTGGTATCAAGGGGAAGGCCAATGGTCTTCCCTTTTTTATTCTTAAAATTAAATGTAACTATTTAGAGTAATTTGAAAAGAGAGAAAAAGTGAGGATTTGGAATCGGGATAGCCCAATCAAGACCGTCTGCTTCATGGATGAAGCAG